>JASHQW010000296.1 GCA_030038875.1 Gammaproteobacteria bacterium
CCGATCCAGCTGGCCGCGATCCGGTCCTCGCCCTTGATGGCGGCCGCCATCGCCCAGCCCACCGCCTGTGGAAACTGCGTGGCGAGGTTGCCGGAGATCGAGAAGATGTTGCCGCTGCCCCAGTGGTACATGATGGGCATCTGGCGGCCCTTGCACATGTCGTGTGTGTTGGAAAGGCACTGACACATGAGGTCGACCAGATTGCGGCCGCGCACCACCTGCAGGCCCTGCTGCCGATAGGAGGGGAACAGCATGTCCGTGGGCTGCAGCGCCATGCCGGCCGCCACCGCCACCGCCTCCTCGCCCGTCGACTTAATATAGAAGGAGATGCGCCCCTGGCGCTGGATCTTCTGCATGCGATCGTCGAACAGGCGCGTCAGCAGCATGTGGCGCAGCCCCACCTGCAGCTCCTCGGGCTCGAGATGCGGATTCCACGGGCCGACCGCGCGATGGTCGGTGTCGAGCACGCGTACCATCTCGAGCGACAGATTCTCGATCTCGCGCGCCGAGGCGGTGACGTCCGGACGGATTACCGCGCCCGCGGGCGAGATCTGTACGTAGCTGAAGTCCGGTTCCTGTCCGGGGCGTGCCGGCGGATGGGGAACGTGCAGGCGCGAGCGTGGGGTCATAGGGCCGGGTCGGCTCAGGTTGCAGTTGCGGTAATTGCTTCGGCAGGATTGTAATCGCCTCACACCGGTAACACTACGAGCGAGGGCACCCGTGAAGCCCAGAGCCACATTCCGGGGCGTCGTGCTGCGCACCGCGGGTCCGAGGTCCGCGCCGCGGCCGGCAGTCGCGACCACGGGCTTGCCACGCGTGCGTGTCTCGCGCGAGGTGGCCGGACGCGGCGGCAAGGGCGTCTCCGTGATCCGCGGTCTGCCGCTCGGGGAGGCGGCGCTCGAGGAGCTCGCCGCACGCCTCAAGCGCCTGTGCGGCGCGGGCGGCGCGGTCAGGGACGGCGCGATCGAGATCCAGGGCGAGCACCGCGACCGGCTGGTCGCGGAGCTCGTCAAGCTCGGTTACGAAGCGAAACGCGCCGGGGGCTGAGGTGCGCGCACCAACCCCGCGGGCACTTGCGGTAGAGTACTCAACCTGCAACGGAGCGGGGGCGTAACGTGAGCACCAACCCGGAGACGGCACCTGCGACCAGAGACGGCCACGTCCTGCTCTTTGCGCGCAACTTCTTTCGTCACCCGCGCATGCTCGGCTCGATCGTGCCGAGCTCGCGTTTCCTCATCCGCGAGCTGCTCTCTCCGGTCGACTGGAGCCGCGCACGCGTGATCGTCGAGTACGGACCCGGGGTCGGCGGCATCACCGCGGAGGTGCTGCGCCGCATGCGCGCCGACGCGCTGTTGATCGCCATCGAGATGAACCCCGACTTTGTGAGCTATCTGCGCGGCGCGCTCACCGATCACCGGCTGCGCGTCGTCGAGGGGTCGGCGGAGTCGGTCGACGAGATCCTGCGCCGCTTCGGCCAGCGGCAGGCGGACTACATCATCTCCGGTATCCCCTTCAGCACCATTCCCGCGCCGCTGCGCGAGCGCATCCTGCGCAAGACCCGGGCGATGCTGGCGCCGGGCGGCGCGTTTCTCGTCTATCAGTTCTCGACGCGCGTGCTCGAGGACCTCAAGCGCATCTTCGGCTACGTCGGACGCAAGTTCGAGCCGCTCAACGTGCTGCCGGCGCACCTGTTCTTCTGTCAGTCAGCGGCCGTCTGAAGTCAGGCACAGGGGCGAGGCCCGAAGGGCCGAGCGGGCGGCCAGGATGGCCGCCCAGGGCTTGCGCGCAGGAGGACAGCGCAGCGCAATGTGCCCGCCGCCGCAGGCGGCGAGCGGCGTGCCGAAACCGCGCTTTTGGCGCGCCGCCGCGAGCATTCGTGACAGGATGTCCGATGCGAGCTTCAGACTAATGCGCTCGCAGCGTGTGCAGCAGCTCCTCACCGAAATAGCCGGGCGGGATCGTCCCCTCCTTCATGAGCTCGAGGTGGAAGCGCTGTGGCGAGTAGCGCGCTCCGAGCTCGAGCTGGGCACGGCGGCGCAGCGAGAGGATCTGCTCCTTGCCGGTGCGGTAGGTGATCGCCTGCGTCGGCCAGCGCGCGTAGCGCGTGATCGCCGCACGCGCCGCGTTGCAGCTCGCCAGCTTCGCGTCGGCTTTGAGGCGGGCCGTGTCCTGACACGAGCCCGGGAGGAAATCCACCACCTCGGAAAGGAGCGTCACCGCCTCGTCGAAGCGCATGCGCCCGGTATGGATACCGGTGTCGATGCGCACGCGCAGGTCGCGCAGCAGCTTGCCACGCAGCTGGTAGAGGCGCTCCTCGGAGGTGTAGAAGCCGTGCGGCGCGCCGGGAGCTGCTTCTGCCAGCAGCGCTTCGGAGTACAGCGCCCAACCCTCGGTGGCCATCGAGTCCTGCCACATCGATGAGGAATCCTCGACCGCCCCGGGCAAGAGCCAGCGTATCGGCGAGATCTCGTCGCGGTGCTGCGTCATCACTTTGAAATGCCAGTCGTGCCCGGGGAAGCCCTCGTGCGCGGCGTTGTCGGGCATCGAGGCATAGCTGTGCTGGCCGCGCAGCGCCGCTGCGTTGTCGCCGGTGGGCGTGATGTAGAAGCGGCCGACGCCGGTCTTCTTGAACGGCGGCGCCGGGTAGTAACCGCCCTCCGGAAGCGAGGCGCGCAGCGGCGGGGGAGTCGCGAGCACGTCGAGGCGGTAGTCTGCGGGCACGTCGAAGAGCCCCGTGGCGCGGGCGTAGGCGATGAGCCGCACTCCGGTGCGGCGGTAGCCTTCGAGCATCTCGGCATCGCTCTGCGGCGCATTGCGGCTCAGCTGCTCAAACACCGCGCGCACGGTCGCCGGCCCGTCGCCCGTGAGCGCCCACTGGTGGCTCGCGGCGATTGCGCGCGCCAGGGTCACCATCTCGGCGCGCGTCGCCTCCGCCGCCGGCCACGATTGTGCGTAGAGCTCGGCGGCGGTGCTCGTGAGGCGCAGATTGTTGCGCAGCGCCCAGTCGTACTCGCTCTCGCCGAAGGCGAAGCGGTCGGCGCGGAATTCGGCCTTGAGGAGCGGCTCACCGCCTCCGGCCTCCCCGAAGAAGACGCCGGTGATCATCGCGGTGAGATGCCGGTAAGCGGCCGCAGCGGCCTCACCCGCGTCCGCGAGATCGTGCAGCAATGCCGCGCGCTGCGCCGAGGCGATGGCGATGGCGCCGGCCGCCAGCTGCGGCAGCGTAGTCCCGAAGTACTCGGCGTCGGCGGCGGCGCTCCTCATCCCGAAGTCGACGAGCATCCTGCCGTCCGGTGCGTTGTGTGCGCCGGCTCCCGCGGCGAGCTGCCGCTCCGCGGTCGCGAGGTAAGCCGGCACCGCCCGCACGCGGGCGATGACCGCCTGCCACTCCGCGTCCGTGCCGTAAGCCGCGCCGCTCCCCGCCGTCATGCCCTGGATCTGCCAGTCGACGCCGCGCGCCGGCTCATCCACGTAGGAATCGAGCGACTTCTGCTGGTGGCGGCGCACGGTGTGCTCATGCTCGAGGAAGGCGATCTCGGCGAGCGCGACCGAGCGGTCGATGCGCCGCCGCGGCGACAGGCCTGCCGGCGCGAGGTGCGCGAAGCGCGCCCGGAATTCCGCGAGCTGCGCGTCCTCGGCGCGGATGGCCTCGGGCGAGTAATCGCGCAGCCGGCCGTCGACCGCGGCAAGCTGTGGGTCGAGCGCGGCGCCGCCCAGGTAGGTTGCGACCACCGGAAAGCGTCCGAGGAAGTAAACCGCATAGTCGTGCTCGACCTCGGCGAAGCGTGCATCCGCCCAGGGGCGCTTCTGCACGGGTTGCGCCACGGGCGCGCGCGGTTGAGTCAGCGCTGGATGGGCGGGGGGCGCGACCTGCGCGGCCGGAGCTGCGGCAGCCGGAGCGGGCGGCGGCGCCGGAGCCTGTGCAAACGCGCTGCTCAGCACGCTGGCAGCCAGGAGCGGCGCGGTCACGATGACGAGGCGGATGCGATCCACGATGCGTCTTTCACTCCGTAAGCGCGCGAGCGCGGTAAGCCGGCGGCGAAGCATACCCTTACGGCTCAGGGTGCGCCGATGGCGCGGGGCCGTTGACAGCCTCGTCGCCGGGCGAGGATGCTCGCCGCATGAGCACACTGTGGCTGGGGACTCGTAAGGGATTGTTCGCGTTGCGCGCCGACGCGCGACGGCAGAGCTGGACGCTCGCCGGCCCGCAGTTCCTCGGGCACATCATCCATCACGTGGTGCAGGATCCGCGCGAGCCGCGCACGGTGCTGATGGCGGCCAAGACCGGGCACCTGGGCCCGACCGTGTTCCGCTCGGGCGATCGCGGACGCACCTGGCGCGAGGCTGCGCAGCCGCCCGCGTTCCGCCCGGCTGCCGTGGGCGCCGAGGCCCGCGCGGTCGAGCGCGTGTTCTGGCTGACGCCAGGCCACACGGCTGAGCCCGGTCTATGGTATGCGGGCAGCTCTCCCGCAGGATTATTCCGCTCCAAGGACGGCGGTGAGCGCTGGGAGCCGGTCGCCGGTTTCAACGACCATCCCATGCGCTCGAAGTGGGTCTTGAATGGCACGCCCGACGGCGAGTTCCTGCATTCGATCCTGGTGGACCCGCGCGACCCGCGCCACCTCTACATCGGGATCTCGATCGGCGGGGTGTTCGAATCCACCGACGGCGGCGGGGAATGGACCCCGCTCAACGAGGGCGTCGCGGCGGACTTTCTGCCCGACCCGAGCGTGCCCTTCGGCCACGACCCGCATTGCGTCGTGCAGCATGCCGCGAGACCCGATCGGCTCTACCAGCAGAATCATTGCGGCATCTATCGGCTCGACCGTCCGGGCCGGCGCTGGGAGCGCATCGGTGCTGCCATGCCGAAGAAGATCGGCGACATCGGCTTCCCCATCGTGCTGCATCCCGCCGATTCCGACACGGCCTGGGTGTTGCCCATGGACGGCCAGACCGTCTGGCCGCGCACTTCTGTGGGCGGCAAACCCGCCGTGTACCGCACCCGCGACGCCGGCCGCAGCTGGCAGCGGCTCGATCGCGGGCTGCCGCGCGCGCATGCGTGGTTCACGGTGCTGCGCCAGGCCATGTGCGCCGACGGCCACGCGCGCACCGGGCTGTACTTCGGCACCACCGGCGGCGACGTCTGGGCGAGCACCAACGCCGGCGACAGCTGGCGCTGCCTCGCGCGCCACCTCCCGGAGATCTACTCCGTCACTCACGCGAGCTGAGCGGCCGATGAGCTGCACCGTGCGCATCGCAAGTCCCCTGCAGTCCTACACCGCGGGCGCCGCGCGCGTCGACGGGCGCGGCGACACGCTCGCCGAGGTGCTCGGTGATCTCGAGCAGCGCTTCCCCGGCATCCGTTTCCGCATGATCGACGAGCAGGGTCGCATCCGCCCGCATATGCGGCTGTTCGTCAACACGGACGAGGCGCGGGATCTCACGGCGGCGGTACACGGCGGGGACACCGTGCACGTGATCTGCGCACTGTCGGGAGGGTGAGTACCATGACGCTCTCGGCGCTCGAACGCGCGCGCTACCAGCGCCATCTCTCCCTTCAGGAGATCGGTGCCGCGGGCCAGGAGAAGCTCAAGGCGGCACGGGTCGTGATCGTGGGTGCGGGCGGACTCGGCTCGCCCGCGGCCTTGTATCTCGCGGCCGCCGGCTGCGGCACGCTCGGGCTCGTGGATTTCGACCGGGTCGATGTCTCCAACCTCCAGCGCCAGGTGCTGTTCGACACCGCCGCCCTCGAGCAGATGAAGGCCGAGGCCGGACGCGCGCGCCTCGCGGCCCTGAACCCCGAGATCCGTGTGGTGAGCCATGCGCTCGAGCTCAAGGCGGCCAACGTGCGCGCGCTGCTCGCGGACTACGACCTGGTCGTCGACGGCAGCGACCGGCTCTCGACCCGCTACCTCGTGAACGATGCGTGCGTGCTGCTCGGGCGGCCGCTGGTATCGGCGGCCATTCACCGCTTCGAGGGACAGGTCATGACCTACGTGCCCGGGCGCGGACCGTGCTACCGGTGCCTGTTCCCGCAGGCCTCCGACGGCATGGTCGCCAACTGCGCTGAGGCGGGCGTGCTCGGCGTCCTCCCCGGCGTGCTCGGGACGCTGCAAGCCACCGAGGCCATCAAGCTCATCACCGGCGTCGGCACACCGCTCACCGGCAGGCTGCTCACTTACGATGCGCTCGAGCTGCGCTTCAACGAGTTCCGCGTCGAGCGGCGGCGCGACTGCGCCGTTTGCGGCGATGCCCCGACGATCACCGAGCCACGTGACCGGGAAGCACCGAGCGCGAGTGCGGCGCCGGACGGCGTGCGGCGCCTCACGCCGCAGGCGCTGCGCGCGCTGCTCGCTGCGGGGGCGACGGCCCCGCCGCTCATCGACGTGCGCGAGCGCTGGGAATACGACACCGGACATCTGCCGGGCGCCGTCAACATTCCGATGAGCGAGCTCCCGCAGCGGATCGCCGAGATCCCGCGTGCTTCCCAGCCCGTGTTCATCTGCCGCAGCGGCGGCCGCAGCATGCGTGCCTGCACGATGGCGCTCAAGTCGGGCGTCGCAACACCGGCGAACCTCGAAGGGGGACTGCTCGGCTGGGCGGCCGACGTCGATCCGACGCTGCCGGTGGCTTAGCCAGGAATACGCGATTTGGCGAAGCACGGCGCGCTCGGCGGCTCGGGCGCGAGCACGATGCGCCGCTTGAGCACCGCGAGCGCCGCCTGCGGGTCGTCGACGAAGCAGAAGAGCTCGAGATCGGCCGCGGCGATGGTGCCGTGGCGCACCAGCGCTTCGAAGTTGATCACTTCCTTCCAGTAATCCGACCCGTATAACAGCACCGGAATCGAGCGGTCGAGCTTGCGCGTCTGCGCCAGCGTCAGGATCTCGAACAGCTCATCGAGCGTGCCGAAGCCGCCGGGGAACGTCACCAGGGCGTGCGCCAGGTGGGCGAACCAGAGCTTGCGCATGAAGAAGTAGTGGAACTCGAAGGAGAGCTCGGGCGTGATGAACGGGTTGGGGCGCTGCTCCTGCGGCAGGCCGATGTTGAGCCCGATACTGCGCCCTCCGGCGAGCGCCGCGCCGCGGTTGGCCGCCTCCATGATCCCGGGACCGCCGCCCGAGCACACGATGAGGCGCTCGCCGCCGGGGAGGCTGCGGCCCCATTCGGTCACGAGGCGCGCGAGCTCGGTCGCCTGATCGACATAAGCGCCCAGCACTGCGCCGCTGCGGGCGCGCGCCGAGCCGAAGAACACCACGGTGGCGGTGACGGCGCACTCGCTGAAGGTGCGCAGCGGCGCCAGGTACTCGGACACGATCCGTATCGGGCGTCCCTCGTCCGAGTCGATGAATTTCGGATCGTGGTACGCCAGCGTGGGGCTGTGCGCCATGAGTGTTGCGTCCTGAGGAACGCGGCACCTGCCGCAGGGGCTGGTAGTCTCGCAATTCCCGGCGGGCCCGTCATCCGCGCCCCCGGAGCGGGCGCTCCTTCGCACCGCTCCGGGCCAATCGGGTCTACCCGCACACGACTGGTTTCCTGACTGCGTTAGGCTACGATGCTCGTGTTGCGCCCTCATGGCAGAGGCGTTGCCTCGCTGTTCCCCGCGCTGGTC
>JASHQW010000297.1 GCA_030038875.1 Gammaproteobacteria bacterium
CTGCACGTTGTGGAGCGTCTCGAGCGAGGGCGTCGCGGAGCCCAATAGCACCGGCACCGCGGCGAGGCGCGCGCGCACCACCGCGAGATCGCGCGCCGAGTACCTGAGCGCCCCCTCGTGCTGCTTGAAGGAGGCGTCGTGCTCCTCGTCGACGACGATGAGCCCGAGATCCGGGAGCGGCGCGAACACCGCCGAGCGCGTCCCGAGCACGATGCGCGCCTGTCCGCTCCACGCCGCGCGCCACGCGGCGAGGCGCTCGGAGTCCGTGAGCGCCGAGTGCAGCACCGCGAGCGGCGCCGCGAAGCGCTCGCGAAACCGGCCGATGAGCTGCGGGGTGAGACCGATCTCCGGCACCAGCAGCAGCACGGTGCGCCCCCGCGCCAGCGTCTCCTCGGTGAGTCGCAGATACACCTCGGTCTTGCCGCTGCCGGTGACACCCTCGAGGAGGAAGGCCGCGTAGGCACCGGCGGCCGCGGCGACGCGCTCGACCGCATCGTGCTGCTCGGGCAGAAGCGGGGGTCCCGCCGCGCGCACGCCCCCCGGCGGGGAAGCCTGGATGAGCGCCACCTCGGCGCGCTCGAGCCAGCCGCGCTTCTCGAGCGCGCGGGCCGCGTCCGGGAAGCTCGCCGAGTGCTCGCTCAGCGCACCGGCCGCGGCGGCGCCGCCACGGGAGCCAAGGAACTCGAGGAGGGCGCGCTGCTGGGGCGCGCGGCGCGGCTCGCCCGCTTCGGCGGCTTCGCGTCCGGCGGGAGTCAACGTCCAGCGCTCCTCGGTCGCCTCGACGCCGGCGCCGAGACGCAGGAGCTTCGGCAGGGCGGTCGCGAGCACCTGGCCGACGGGATGGTGGTAGTACTCCGCGGCCCAGCGGACGAGCTCGAGGACCGAAGCTTCGAGCGCCGGCGCCGCATCCAGCACCTCGAGGATGGGCTTCAACCGCTCGGGGGGGAGGTCGGACGTGTCCGCGACCGCCATCACGACCCCGACCAGGCGGCGGCGGCCGAAGGGCACCCGTACGCGCGTGCCGGGTTTTATCCCCGTGGCGCTCTCGGGCAGGGCGGGCGGCAGGTAGTCGAAGAGCCGCCGCAGGGGGGTGTCGACCGCCACCCTGAACAAGTTGTGAACCGCTACCACCCGATGAGCTAAATCAATGACTTGCGATGAACGAGAGCGTCAACCGAGCCACGCCTGCGCGCGTTATACACGGCATGCCCGAGTTTGCTACGCTCGCGTCGCCTTATAGCATGCCGGCCGCACTACACGGCGACGTGGACCTGACGGATCCCGAAGAGCAAACGCAAACCCGAGCGCTGAACCAGTTTCTGGCCGGCGTCGAGCTGAAGGCATTCAAGATCGCCCAGGCGGCGCTGCGCCACGAGGACGACGCTCTCGATGCGGTCCAGGACGCGATGCTGCAGCTCGCGCGGGCCTATTCCGACCGTCCGCCGGAGGAGTGGAAGCCGCTCTTCTACCGGATTCTCGAGAACCGCATCCGCGACATGCAGCGCCGGCGCACGGTGCGGGGCCGCGTCATGGCGTGGCTGCCGCCGCTGCGCGGCGAGGATGACGACGAGGACTTCGACCCCGTGGCTCAGGCGCCGAGCATGGAGCCGCAGCCGGTCCGCCGGCTCGAGCTCGACGAGGCCGTGGGGGCGCTCGAGCAGGCGCTCGCGCGGCTGCCGCGCCGGCAGCAGCAGGCATTCCTGCTGCGCACGCTCGAGGGCCTCGACGTGGCCCAGACGGCGCAGGCGATGGGCTGCTCGGAGGGCAGCGTGAAGACTCATTACTTTCGCGCAGTGCAGGCACTGCGCGCGCAACTTGGAGAGCTCTACTTATGAGCGCGGCGGATGGATCACTGACGGAGCTCGAGCGCAACGCGAAGCTGGTGCTCGAGGAGAGCGTGCGGCGCATCGACGCCCGCACGCGCTCGCGGCTCAACCAGGCGCGCCATGCCGCGCTCGCGCTCACTCGCTCGCGCCGCCGCGCCTGGTGGGCGAGCTTCACGCTGATGCCGGCCGCGGGAGCCGCGGCCGCGGCGCTGGTGGTGGCCGTAGTACTCTGGCAGCGCGAGCCCCACGGCGCACCGCCGCTGACGCTCGAGGCGCCGCACGCCGCCGTGGTCGAGGACATGGATTTGCTGACAGACAGTGACTCGATTGACCTGATGGAGGGTTGGGACGGCTCGTTCTACGAATGGGCGGCCGCGCAGTCCGATGCCGGAGCCGAGAGCAACACCTGATGGGGTTCCATCGCGCCGGTGCGATCGCGGTGCTGAGCGCGCTCACGCTCGGCAGCGCCATCGGCCGCTCGGACGATGCGAGCAAGGCGCCGCCGCCGCAGCCTCCCGCGGGATTCCTCGAATTCCTCGGCAGCGTCGACCGGCTCTCGGAGGTGAACCCCAATTATCTCTCGCAGCCGAATCCGGGGAAGGTGGCGCGGCCTGCGGCCAACGGCGGCACGAGGCCGCCGCCCCCTCCGCCACCGCCGACGGTGAGCCAGTCTGGAGATAAGAACAATGGATAACCAGACGAAAGCGCCTATCCGCGTGTCGGCACTCCTCATTGCGGCGCTGCTCGTCCCGGCGGCGCCGGCGCAGGAGCCGCCCGCCGCGCCCGCCG
>JASHQW010000298.1 GCA_030038875.1 Gammaproteobacteria bacterium
TGCTCGTGCTGGCCCTCGCGGCGTCCGGCAGCGCGCTGCGGGCGGCGGCGCCGCCGGCCTCGCCCGCTCCCAAGCCGGCGGCCGGGGAGGCAGTCGAGCTGGCCGCGGCGCAGCTGCCCCAGGAGGAGCGCGTACCGGGGGGCGTGGCGCTCCTCACGGTCGGCGACGCCACCGGTCACGCGCCGGTCGTGAGCTTCGGCGGGCGGCGCGTGCTGGTGGTGCGGGTCGCGGGCAAATGGCTCGCGGTGGTCGGCATTCCGCTCTCGCAGGAGCCGGGACCCGCCGCGGCGCGTGTCGAGGACGGGAGCGCCGCGGGCACCGAGCTCGCCTTCGAGGTCGCCAACAAGGAGTACGCAGTCCAACGCCTCACCGTCCCGCCGCGCCAGGTGGACCTGTCGCCGCGGGATCTCGCGCGCGTCAATCGCGAGCAGCCGCGCATCCACGCGGATGTCGGTACTTACACGGAAGAGACGCCGGCGACGCTGCGGCTGCTCGCGCCGGTGCCGGGTGTCCGCTCGAGCTCTTACGGCTCACGGCGCGTCTTCAACAACGAAGCGCGCAACCCGCACAGCGGCATGGATATCGCCGCCGACACCGGCACTCCCGTGCGCGCGGCCGCCGACGGGCGCGTGGTCGATACCGGCGACTTCTTCTTCAACGGCAACACCGTCATCCTCGATCACGGCGACGGGCTGGTCACGATGTACTGCCATCTGAGCGCCATCGACGTCCGCAGCGGCGAGCGCGTGCAGGCCGGCGAGGTGATCGGCAAGGTCGGCGCGACCGGCCGCGTGACCGGACCGCACCTGCACTTTGGCGTCGCGCTGAACACCGACTTCGTCGACCCGGCGCTGTTCCTGCCGCCGCCCGCCGCAGCTCCATGAGCGGTTGCGCGGCGGCCGGGCGCGACACCGCCTATATGCGCCTCGCGCTCGAGCGCGCGGCCGCGGCCGGCGCGCGCGGCGAGGTGCCGGTCGGTGCCGTACTGGTGCTCGGCACCGAGGTCATCGCGAGCGGCGGCAACTTAGCCGTCGCCAGCCACGATCCGACCGCGCACGCCGAGATCGAGGCGCTGCGGGCCGGCGGCCGCGCACTCGGCAGCTATCGCCTCACCGACACCACGCTCTACGTGACGCTCGAGCCGTGCATCATGTGCGCCTCCGCGATCGTGCATGCGCGGGTGCGGCGCCTCGTGTTCGGAGCATGGGACCCGCGCGCCGGAGCCGCCGGCAGCATCACCGACGTGTTCGCGCTGCCGCAGCTCAATCACCGCGTGGACGTCTTCGGCGGCGTGCTGATGGAGGAATGCGGCGAGCTGCTGCAGCGCTTCTTCGCCATGCGTCGATAGGCCATCCGCTCAGCCGGCGCATGGCGGGCGAGCGGGCCGGCGGAAGCGCTCAACGATTCAGGGAAGCACGCGGGCGGCGGCGGCCGGCATCGCCGTGGCGCGCGCCGACGCGGCGGGAGCGACTGCGCCCTGAGCGGGCGCCGCCTCGCCCGGCTGCCATTCGAGGAGGGTGAGAAAGCGCTGGATGCGGTCGACGAACTGCACCGGTTCCCAGCCGCGCGCATAGCCGCGCTTGGCGCGCGTATACCAGCGGCCCTGCGCGAGCAGCGGTAACTCCTCGCGCACCGCGGCCCAGGAGTCGGGATCCTTGCCGAGAGCCTGGGCGATGATGCGCGCATCCTCGAGATGCCCGAAGCCGACGTTGTAGGCGGCGATGGTGAGCCAGGTGCGGTCGGGCTCGGGGATGCGCTCCGGGATCATCTGGCGCACCTGCGCGAGGTAGCGCGCCCCGGCGAAGATGCTCTGCTGCGGGTCGTTGCGGTCCTTGATCCCCATCGCCTGGGCGGTGTCGGCGGTGAGCATCATGAGGCCCTGCGCCCCTTCGTCGGAGGCGGCGCGCGGATCCCACTTCGACTCCTGGTAGCCGACCGCGGCCAGCAGCCGCCAGTCGATGCCGACCTGCAGCGCCGCCTCCTCGAACCAGCCGCGATAGCGCGGCAGCCGGTCGGCGACGTGCGTCTGAAACTCGCGCGACTCCTCGTACTCGAAGCGGCGCGTGTCGCCCGAGGCCGCTTGCGCCAGCTGCGTGAGCTCACCCGACTCGCCGAGCGCGCCGAAGAACTGATCGACCGCCTCGAGCAGTCCCGTGGCGCCCTTGCGCACGATCCATTGCACCGGCCGCGTGTCCGGCAGCGCGAATCCCACCAGCACGTTCGGATAGAGGTGGCGGGCGAAGGAGAACTCGCGCGCATCGGTGATCGCGTAGTCGGCGTTCCCCGAATCGACATCCTCGATCGGGTCGGCCGAGGAGGGCGCGGTCTGCACCCACTCGAGCGTCGGCGCCACGGTGCTGCGCAGCTTCTCGAGGATGCGCTCCTGGGGGCTGCCGGCACGCACCGCAAGCCGCGCCGACTCGAGCTGCAGCGTGTCGCGCGGACGCACGCCGCTCCTCTGGTAGACGACCAGCTGCGGAATGTTCGCGTACGCGACCGCGGCATCGCCCACGCGCTGCCAGTCCGCGGAGTCGCTGAGCGAGGCGGCGGCGATATCGGCGCGGCTTGCCGCCAGCTCGTCCTGCATGGCGCGCTCGTTGACGACCGCATACATGGTGAGCTTCACGCCGAGTTGGCTCGCGAAGCGGCTCGCCAGCCGGTACTCGAGCCCCTCGGTCCCCTGCGCGCCGAGGTAGTAGCAGGTGGGAAGGTTGAGCGTGACGACGCGCAGCTCGCCGCGCGCGCGCACCTGCTCGAGGGCGGATGGCTCGTGGCGGGTGCAGCCCGCAAGCAGCAGCACCGCCGCAGCGGCGAGAGTCAATGCCCGCACCAAGGACACCCTCCTGGCGAACGGCTTTCCGCTAGAATACCAGCCCCGCTGATGAGTCCTGGTCGCGGAGCCGGAGAGGTACCGAAGCGGTCATAACGGCGCCGACTCGAAATCGGATGGTCGGGTAAAACCGGCACGTGGGTTCGAATCCCACCC
>JASHQW010000299.1 GCA_030038875.1 Gammaproteobacteria bacterium
GGATGGGGATGTAGAGGATCGCGATGCCGAAGCACAGTACCGACAGCAGAAACAGCGAGCCGCGCCGCTCCACGGGACTTCAGGCCTCGAGCTGGCGGACGTTGTAGTACTGATAGACCGCGATCGGACCGACCAGCAGCAGCAGGAACGCGATCGCGACCGCGGCGGCCACCGGCCAGTCGTGATTGCCGAAGAACTCGTCCCACAGCACCCGACCGATCATCAGGTTGTTGGGTCCGCCGAGAAGCGAGGGGATGACGAACTCACCCACCGCCGGGATGAACACTAGCATCGACCCGGCGATGACGCCCGGTATCGACAGGGGCAGTGTGACGTCGAGAAAGGCTCGCCACGGCGGGCTGCCGAGGTCGGCCGCCGCCTCGAGCAGCGTCGGGTCGAGCTTCTCGAGCGTCGCGAACAGCGGCAGCACCATGAAGGGGAGATACGAATAGATGATGCCGAGATAGACGGCGAGGTTGGTGCGCATGATCCGCAGCGGGTGGTCGATCAGCCCGGCGTGCAGGAGCACGGTGTTCAGCAGGCCGTTGTCGCGGATGATTCCCTCGAGCGCATACACCCGCAGCAGGAACGAGGTCCAGAACGGCAGCATGATGACGAGCAGCAGCACGCCCTGGGTGCTGCGCGGCGCGCGCGCGATCGCGTACGCCATCGGGTAGCCGAGCGCCAGACAGATGAGCGTGGAGAAGAATGCGGTGCGCAGCGCGAAGAGGTACGCGGCTCCGTACAGCTCGTCGGTGAAGAGGTAGCGGTAGTTCGCGAGTGTCGCGCTCAACCGCCAGTGGTGACCGGGCGCGAGCTGCAGCAGGTCGGTGTACGGCGGGACGTGTGCGGCGGTCTCCGCGAAGCTGATCTTGAACGCGAAGGCGAAGGGAATGAGGAAAAACAGCAGCAGGAAGAGGAGTGGCGGCAGGATGATGAGCCAGCGGCCCGCGCTTCCGGTTGTTCTCATGGTGTGTGCGCGCTGCGTCCGGGTACCGGCGCCTATTGTGTGGGATAAACCCGCCGCCCGATAGGACGACGGTGGCTCAGGCTGCGGGGCGGCTAGCGGGCCGGGCGCGCCGGACGGCGGCCGCGCTCCCGCACGGGAGCCGGGAATTGTCCCGGGAATACCGAGCCCAGGTAGGCGAGGGCACGCGCCACGAGCGCGCGCCGGTCGATGTTCTCTTCGCTCTGGAAAGCGATCCCCTGCCACAGCACTTCGAGCACGCCGATCAGCCCGAGCGCCACCCCGTCGGCATCGAGATGCGCCGCGCCGGTCTGCGCGATCAGCTCGCGCGTGAGCTCGCGCACCAGCGCGGCGAAGTCCTCGTCCTTCTGGCCGCAGATGTCCAGATACTCCTGGCGCGAGCTCGCCTCGCCCCAGAACGAGTACCACACGGAGACCTTGCGGGGGCTGGCGATCTCGGCGTCGAGGTACAGCTCGACCAGGAGCCCGAGCGCCACGACCGGCGAATGCTTGAGCGCGGCGACGGGCTGGAGCACCCGCTGCTCGAACTCCGAGGCGAGATATTCGAGCGCCGCGACCAGCATGGCCGCCTTGGATTTGAAGTAGAAGCGCACGATGCCGGGCGAGAGCCCGGCGAGCGCGACCACCCGGCTGACCGTAGTGCGCGAGGGTCCGTAGATGTGCAGCGCCGAAATGCAGGCTTCGATGAGGCGCTGCCGTGCGCGCACCCGCCCGGGGCGTGCGCTGTCGCCGGAGGCTGCCGCGAGTGCGGATGAGGCCGGGATCGACACGCGCCGCGCCGCCCTAACTGAAGCGCGCCGGCGCACTGGGCAGACGCACTTCGGGGATGCGCGCCCGCAGCAGATTGTGGAACTCGAGCATCCAGGTCTCGATCTGCGACAGCGGCCCGGGGCGGTAGTGGCTGTCGGCGATGCCGCGCTGCAGCCGCTCGCACAACTCGCGGTCCTCGTTGTTGACCTGCATGTTGATACGGTTGCCGAGCCAGCGCAGGAGACGCATCTCGCGCCGCGCATCCGGCAGGCCGAAGGAGGCGCTGCGGATCAGCGCCTTGCCGGGTCCGCGCGGCAGCACCTGAAAGAAATCCATCTGCTCGGGGAAGATGTCGATGCCGTGATTCGGCAGGTAGCTGTAGAAACGCCAGCTGCGGCGCTCGCGCTCCGGCAGATGCGGCGCCGTCACCTCGCCCACGTATTTCTGATAGAGCCGCTCGCTCCAGCGCGATGAGGGCGCCGCGCGCATCCAGCTGATGCCGCGGCCGATCCCGGGGACGCCGCGCTGATCCTCGTAGTCCGGCGTGAACATGCGGGCGAGGCCCGGATGGCCGATCGGCACGTGATAGGACTCGAGATAGTTGTCCATCGCGATCTTCCAGTCGACCTCCCATTCCTCACGGAACAGCGGCTGCACCGGCACGAGCTCCTCGAGCCGGTAGGGAGCGAGCTCCTCGAGGAGCGGCGCCCACGCCTGTGAGGGCGGGGGAGGCGCATCGGCAGCGAGGCACACCCACACGAAACCCAGCGCGACCTCGAGGCGCACGGCAGCGAGGCCGTGCTCGCGCAGGTCGAGGTCGGGAAAGCTGTCGCGGGCGGGGGTGGCGAGGAGCGACCCGTCATAGCGGTACGTCCAGCCGTGGTACGGGCAGGTGATGCGTCCGGGGCAGCGGCCGCTGCCCTCGAGCAGGCGCGTGCCGCGATGGCGGCAGGTGTTGGCGAGCGCGCGGATCGCACCGCTCGCGTCGCGCAGCACGATCACGCTGTCGTCCGCCAGCTCGAAAGTCACGAAGTCACCGGCGCGCGGGATCTGGCTCACATGGCAGGCGATCTGCCAGCTCGGCCGCAAGATCCGCTCGAGCTCGAGCCGGGTCATGTCGGGATGGTTGTAGACCCAGGCGGGCAGGGAGCGCGCGGCCGGGGCCGGGGCGGTCTCGAAGGGGCGGGTGACGGGGGAGCTCATCGGGCGCACTCCTGGCCTGCGTTTTATATGGCTATTTAATTTTACCCCAAAAAACTATATGATCATATAGTCGCCGCAGACTTTGACATCCGGAGCGAGTGCCATGGCGCGAACCATGACGAAGAACCACGAGCACTTCCGGCGGGCCCTGACGCGGCTGCCGCTCGGCGTTGCCTCGAATTTCCGCTACTGGGGCGAGGAGCGCACCATCTATGTGAAGGAGGGTCGCGGCGCGCGCATCACCGATCTCGACGACAATGTCTACGTCGACTACCGCATGGGCTACGGGCCCTCGATCCTCGGCTACGCCGATCCGCGGGTGGATGCCGCGGCGCGCGAGGGCATGAAGGTCGGCGGGGTGTTTGCGCTCTCGACCGAGGCCGAATACGAGGTCGCCGAGCGCATCGCGCGCATGGTTCCGGCGGCCGAGCTGGTGCGCTTCTCCAACTCCGGGACCGAGGCGGTCATGGCGGCGCTGCGCCTGGCGCGCGCCTACACCAGGCGCGATGACTACGTGATCCTCGAGGGCAGCTACCACGGCCTCTTCGATGCGGCCATGTGGTACACGCCGATGGACAAATGGAAGCAGGTGGGCGACCCCGAGGTGCATCCCTACAGCGAGGGGGTGCCGCTCTCGACGCGCCACTTCGCGCACTTCGTGCAGGCAAACGACGCGAATCAGCTCGAGGACGTCCTCAGGCGCCACGGCGCGTCGATCGCCTGCCTGCTGGTCGAGCCGATCATGGGCAACTGCTTAGGCATAGCCGCCGAGCCCGCTTACGTGCGCGCGGCGCGCGAGCTGTGCGACCGCTACGGCGTCGTCATGATCATCGACGAGGTGAAGACCGGCTTTCGCGTGGCGCGCGGGGGCGTGCAGGAGCTCTACGGCGTGCGCGCCGACCTCTGCACCTTCGCCAAGGCGCTCGCCAACGGCTATCCGATCTCGGTGCTCGCCGGCCGCGAGGACATCATGCGCAAGCTCGGCAAGGGCGTCGCCCACGGCGGCACCTACACCGCTCACCCGGTGTCGCTGGCGGCCGCGGCCCAGACGCTCGAGATCCTGGCCGAGACGGACGCGCTCGAGCGCGTCGCCGCGTACGGCACGCGCCTGCGTAACGGCATGAGCCAGATTCTCAAGAGCCGCGGTATCGCCCACAGCTTCGTGGGACATCCTTCGATGAGCGGCCTCTATTTCGCCCACGATCCGCCGCGCACCTACCGCGACTGGAAGGGGAGCGACTACAGCTTCTACGATGCCACGGCGAAAGTGCTCCACGACGAGTGCATCCTGTGCGAGCCCGACTCGCGCGAACCCTGGTTCGTGTCCGCCGCGCACGATGACGCCTGCCTGTGGGATACGCTCGCCGCCTTCGAGATCGCCATCGACCGCACCCTGAGCGCGCTCGGCACGACCCGCCGGGTTCCGGCCTGACGATGCGCGGCGCTTGGGGGGACGGTCCGTGAGCGAGCGTGCGCACCGCCGCCACGATGCCCTCGTGGTGGGCGCCGGGCACAACGGGCTGGTCGCGGCCAGCTACCTGGCGCGCGCCGGTCTGGACGTGCTGGTGCTGGAGCGCAACCCTTACATCGGCGGGGCCGCAGTGAGCCGCCGCCTCTACGACGGCTTCACCTACTCGAACTGCTCGTACGTCTGCAGCCTGCTGCGCACGGAGATCATTCGCGCGCTGGAGCTGCCGCGCTACGGGCTGCAGATCATCCCTTACGAGGGCGGCTGCACACTGATGCGCGGCGGCGGACACCTCGCGCTCTACGACAATCACGACGCCCTGCGGCGCGAGATCGCACGCCACTCGCGCCGCGACGCGGAAGGCTACGATCGCTTCGTGCGCGACATGCTGCGGCACTGCCGCTTCATCAAGCCGCTGCTGCTGCGCACGCCGCCGGACCCGACCTCGTTCAGGCCACGCGACCTCGCGGAGCTCCTGTGGCTCGGCCGGCACTTCAACCGCCTCGGCGAGGAGCGGCTGTACGATACGCTGCGCTTCTTCACCATGAGCTGCGCGGACATGCTCGAGGAGTACTTCGAGAGCGAAATCGTCAAGGCGCACCTCGCGGGCAGCTCCATCATCGGTACGGCGCTCGGGCCGCGCTCGCCGGGCAGCGCCTACGTGCTGCTGCACCACTACATGGGCAGCATCGACGGTGCGGTCGGCGCGTGGGGCTTCGCGCGCGGCGGCATGGGGGCGATCACGGCGGCGCTCGCGGCCTCGCTCGAGGCGAGCGGCGGCACCCTGCGGACCGAAGCGGAGGTGACGCGCATCCTGGCGCGCAACGGGCGCGCCACCGGTGTGGCCCTCGCGGGCGGCGAGGAGATCCGCGCGCCGATCGTGGTGTCGAATCTCGACGTCAAGCGCACCTTTCTCGAGAGCATCGAGCCCAAGGAGCTGCCCGGCGAGTTTCTCGACCAGGTGCGCAGGTTCAAGATCCGCGGCTCCTCGGGCAAGCTCAACATCGCCCTCGACGGACTGCCGCAGTTTCCGGCGATCCCGGCGGGCTCGCCGTGCACGCGCGGCGACCTGCACGTGACCGACACGCTCGAGATGCTCGAGCGCGGCTACGACGACTGGAAGGAAGGGCGCTGGTCGAGCTCGCCGTACGTCGACATGCTGATCCCCTCGCAGATCGATCCCACCATGGCCCCGGACGGCAAGCACTACATGTCGGTGTTCGTGCAGTACTGCCCGTACCGGCTCGCCGATGGCGAGTGGACGGCGGACAAGCGCCGGGCGTTCGGCGATACGGTGATCGATGCGATCGCGCGCCACAGCCCGAATTTCCGCGACCTGATCCTGCACGCCGAGATCCGCACACCGCAGGATATCGAGAACGAGGTGGGCCTAACCGAAGGCAACATCTTCCAGGGCGAGCTGACCTTCGATCAGCTGCTCTTCAACCGTCCGCTCCCCGGCTACGCCCAGTACCGCGCCCCGCTCGACGGGCTCTACATGTGCGGCGCCAGCACCCACCCGGGCGGCGGCGTGATGGGCGCGCCGGGCGCGAACGCCGCGCGCGAGATCCTCCGCGACCTCGGGAGGGACGCGTGAGCACGCGCTACGACTGCATCGTCGTAGGCGGCGGTCACAACGGGCTCACGTGCGCCGCCTACCTGGCGCGTGCCGGCCGCTCGGTGTTGGTGCTCGAGGCGGCCGCGCGCGTGGGCGGCGCGGCGGTGACGCGCGAGTTCGCGCCGGGTTTTCGCGTCTCGGCCTGCGCACACCTGCTGCACCTGATGCCGGGCGCGCTGATGAGCGAGCTCAAGCTGGCCGCACACGGACTCAGGCTCGCCGCCGAGCGCATGGCGACGATCGCGCTCTCGG
>JASHQW010000300.1 GCA_030038875.1 Gammaproteobacteria bacterium
CGGAGCGGGCGCGGTCTGCGGCGCCGCAGGCGGCGGATCGGCCGCCGCGCCGATCGCGACGCAGAAGGCGATGGCGGCGAGCAGCGCGAGTCGCACGAATCGCATCGGGTTCGGCTTCTCTAGCGTCCGAGCAGCACGAGCAGCCAGACCGCGGTGAGCAGTACGAACGACATCAGCACCGCGGCGGAGCCGATGTCCTTGGCGAGGCCGGCGAGCGCGTGGCGCTCGAAACCGATCCGGTCGACGGTCGCCTCGATGGCGCTGTTGACGAGCTCCACGATGAGGATGAGCAGCACCGGCGCGATGAGCACCGCGCGCTCGACGCCGCTCCTACCGAGCCACAGGCCGAGCGGGATGACGACGGCGGCGAAGGCGAGCTCCTGGCGGAACGCCGCCTCGTCGCGGAACGCGCCCACGAGCCCGCGCAGGCTCGCGCCGAGCGCGCGCAGTACGCGCGTGAGGCCGCGGGGCTTGTACCGGTCTAGTGCTGCGTCGTTGGCGTCCATGTGAGGTCCAGGTGTCGGGCCGCGCGCACGTCGTCGAGGCGGCGCACCGGCATGGTATGCGGTGCGGTGCGTACGCGCTCAGGTTCCTGCTGCGCCTCCTTCTGAATCTGTGACATGGCCGCCACAAAGGCGTCGAGCACCTCCTTGCTCTCGGTCTCGGTCGGCTCGATCAGCAGGCACTCGGGCACGATCAGCGGGAAGTAGGTGGTCGGCGCGTGGAAGCCGAGATCGAGCAGCCGCTTGGCGAAGTCCATCGCGGTCACGTTGAGCTCGCGCGCCTGGCGCTTGAGGGTCACGATGAACTCGTGGCTGGCGCGGCGCTCGGGGTAGGCGGCCTCGAATCCCGCAGCCTCCAGGCGCTTCAGCAGGTAGTTGGCGTTCAGCGTGGCGTACTCACCCACCGCCCGCATGCCGTCGCGCCCGAGCAGGCGCATGTAGATGTAGGCGCGCAGCAGCACGCCCGCATTACCCATGAAGGCCGAGAGCCGTCCGATCGACTGCGGCAGGTCGCTCTCGGCGAGCCAGCGATAGCGCTCGCCTTCCCTGGCGACGATCGGGATCGGCAGGAACGGCATGAGGCGCGCTGCGACCCCCACCGCACCCGCGCCCGGCCCGCCGCCGCCGTGGGGTGTGGAGAAGGTCTTGTGCAGGTTCATGTGCAGACAATCGAAGCCCATGTCCCCGGGGCGTACCTTGCCGAGGATGGCGTTGAGATTCGCGCCGTCGTAATAGAGGAGCCCGCCGGCCTCGTGCACCACGCGCGCCACCTCCTCGATGCCGCGCTCGAACACTCCGAGCGTCGAGGGGTTGGTGAGCATGATGCCCGCGGTGTTGGGACCGACCGCGGCCTTCAGGGCCGCGAGGTCCACGTCGCCGGAGGAGTTGACGGGGACCTCGCGCACCACGCAGCCGCACATGGTCGCGGTCGCGGGATTGGTGCCGTGCGCGGCCTCGGGAACGATGATCTCGTTGCGCTTCAGGTCCCCGCGCGCGTGGTGATAGGCGCGGATCATGGCGACGCCGGCGAACTCCCCGTGGGCACCGGCCATGGGCGAGAGCGCCACACCCTGCATGCCGGTCACCTCTTTCAGCATCTCCTGCAGCTCGTACATGCAGCCGAGGAACCCCTGGCCGTGCGATTCCGGCGCGAGCGGATGGCGCGCGAGGAACTGCGGCAGCATGGCGTACTGGTTGCACGCCTTGGGGTTGTATTTCATCGTGCACGAGCCGAGCGGATAGAAGTGCGTATCGATGGAGAAATTGAGCTGCGACAGGCGGGTGAAGTGCCGCACTGCCTCGAGCTCCCCGACCTCCGGGAGCGCCGGTGCCTTGCTGCGCTTGAGCTTCGCCGGCAGGTCGGCCAGCGCGGCGGAGCCCGGATGGTGCGGCCACTGGTCTGAGGCACCGCGTCCGGCCTGCGAGTACTCGAAGATCACCTTTTCACGGCTGGGCATCGGATGAGTCCTTCTCAGGCGGCACGCGCCCCCTGCAGCGCCTCGCCGAGCGAGGCACGGTAGCGCTCGAGGTCGGCGGCGGTCTTGGTCTCGGTGGCGCACACGAGGAGCGCGGGACCCAGCTCCGGGTAGTAGGGCGCGAGGTCGAGCCCGCCGAGAATGCCGCGCGCGGCGAGCGCTTTGAGCACCGGCGCCACCGGACGGTCGAGCAGCAGCACCGCCTCATGGAAGCACGGTCCGCTGAAGGCGAGACGCACGCCGGGCGTGCGCGTGAGCGCGGCGACGAGCTCGCGGCTGCGGGCATGGGAGGCGGCGGCGGCGCGCTCGAGTCCCTGCGGCCCCATGAGGGAGAGGTAGATCGTCGCCGCGGTCACCAGTAAGCCCTGGTTGGTGCAGATGTTGGAGGTCGCCTTGGCGCGGCGGATGTGCTGCTCGCGCGCCTGCAGCGTGAGCGTGAACCCCTCGCGCCCCGCGGCATCCAGGGTGCGGCCGACGATGCGGCCGGGCATCTGCCGCACGTGCTCCATGCGCGCGGTCATGAAGCCGAAGTACGGGCCGCCGGAGGACAGCGGCACTCCGAGCGGCTGGCCTTCGCCGACGGCGATGTCGACGCCACGGCTGCCCCACTCGCCCGGCGGCTTCAGCAGCGCGAGCGAGGTCGGGTTGACGACCGCGATCACGAGCGCCCCGCGCGCGTGCGCCCAGTCGGTGAGCGCATCGACGTCCTCGAGCCGGCCGAAGAAGTTGGGCTGCTGGATGACGAGCGCGGTGATGTCCTCGCCCTGGTACTTGCCGAGTGAGGCGGGCAGCGTCACGCCCTCGACGGTGCAATAGGGCAGCTCCTCGAACTTGAGCCCCTGGTTGCTTGCCATCGCGACCGCCACCCGGCGGTAGTGCGGATGGAGCGTGGTGGGCACGAGGATGCGCGCGGACCTGGACTTGCGGTTGGCGCGCACGGCCATCAGCGCCGCCTCCGCGGTCGCGGAGGCGCCGTCGTACATCGAGGCGTTGGCGACCGCCATGCCGGTGAGGCGCGCGATCATGGTCTGGAACTCGTAGATCGTCTGCAGCGTGCCCTGGCTGGCTTCCGCCTGATAGGGCGTGTAGGCGCTGTAGAACTCGCCGCGCGTGGTGATGGCCCACACCGCCGCGGGGATGTGGTGCTCGTAGGCGCCGGCGCCGAGGAAGCTGAGCGTGGTGCCGTCCTGCGTCGCGCGCTCGCTCATGAGGCGCCCGATCTCCATCTCGTTGAGGGCCTCGGGCACGCCCGCGAGCGAGCTCCCCCTTAAGGAAGGCGGGATCTCCGCGAACAGATCCTCGATGCTGCGTGCGCCGATCGCGGCGAGCATCGCCGCCACATCGGCCTCGGTGTGGGGAATGAAGGCCATCAGCCGCCCTCCGCTGCCAGCACTTTCTGATAGTCCGCCGCCGACATGAGTTCCGCCGCCGCGAGGGCGCCGGCGGCCGGGCGCACGCGCATCAGCCAGCCCTCGCCGTAGGGGTCGGAGTTGACCGTCTCCGGCGCATCCGCGAGCTTCGGATTGCCGGCGGCGATCTCGCCGGCGAGCGGCGCGTACACATCGGAGGCGGCCTTCACCGACTCGACCACCGCGCACGGCTCGTCCTGCTTCACCGTGCGTCCGGTCTCCGGCACTTCGACGAACACGAGGTCGCCGAGCGCATGCTGCGCATGATCGGTGATGCCGATCTCGACCGTGCCGTCGGCGAGGCTGCGCACCCATTCGTGGGACTTGGTGTACTTGAGGTCCGCGGGAACATTACTCATGAATCGGGTCCTTCAGGTGACGAGGGATTTGCCGAAACGCACGAACGGCGGCTTCACCACTCTCGCATTGAGTAGCTTGCCGCGGATGTCCACCTGCACCCGCCCGCCGGCCGCCGCCGGCACGCGAGCGAGCGCGATCGAGCGCTCGAGGGTCGGGGAGAAGGTGCCGCTGGTGATCTCGCCCTCGCCCACGCCCGGCACGAGGACCTTCTGGTGGCTGCGCAGCACGCCGCGGTCTTCGAGCAGGAGGCCGACCAGCTTGCGCTCGGGTCCGCGCGCGCGGATCGCCGCGAGCGCCTCGCGCCCCACGAAGGCGCGCCCGGGCGGCTCGAGCGCCACGGTCCAGGCGAGGCCCGATTCGAAGGGATCCGTGCTCTCGTCCATATCGTGGCCGTAGAGGTTCATGCCGGCCTCGAGACGCAGTGTGTCGCGCGCCCCGAGACCGCAGGAGGCGACCCCGAGAGAGTTGAGGCGCCGCCACGCCGGGACCGCATCCGCCGCCGGCATCATGATCTCCAGGCCGTCCTCGCCCGTGTAGCCGGTGCGCGCGACGAACCAGCCGCCGAGCTCGCGCCCGACGAAAACTCCGAGCGCGAGCGCTGCTTCCCGGTCAGCGCCGGCGAGCAGCTCGGCCGCCTTGGCGCGGCCCTCCGGCCCCTGGATCGCGAGCATGGCGAGATCGGTGCGCTCGGTGACCTCGACGCCGAAGGCCGCGGCGCGCTGGCGGATCCAGGCGAGATCCTTGTCGCGGGTCCCGGCGTTCACGACCGCGCGGAAGAAGCTCTCGGTGAGGAAGTAGACGATGAGATCGTCGAGCACGCCGCCGCGCTCGTTGAGCATGCAGGAGTAGAGCGCCTTGCCGGCGGTCTTGAGCTTAGCTACGTCGTTGGCGAGCAGCTGCGCCAAGAGCGCGCGCACGCGCGCTCCCTTGAGATCGACGACGCACATGCGCGAGACGTCGAACACCCCCGCGGCACGGCGCACCGCGTGATGCTCGCCGATCTGCGAGCTGTACTGCACCGG
>JASHQW010000301.1 GCA_030038875.1 Gammaproteobacteria bacterium
TGCGCCAGAACTCATCGAGCGGGCCCTGGAAAGTCAGTCCGGGCAAATCATAGACCGCCTTGCCGAGCGCGACCGTCGGGCAGGCGGCAGCGAGCGCCACCGTCGCGGCGGTGCTGTTCACGGTCACGACCCCGCGGGCCCGCGACAGCAGCGTTGCGAGATCGCCCGCCTCGAGATAGTCGGTGCGGCCCTCGAGGCCGAAGCGCCGCTCGAGCGAGGCGATGAGCCCCGCATAGTCGATGAGCGCCATGTCGAGCGGGTGGTTCTTGATCACGAGCCGCGCATCTCCCGGCGCCTGCCGGGCGAACGACTCCATCACGACCTCGATGACGTGGCGCATGTCGCGAAAGCGCGAATGCTCGCGGATTTGTGCATCTGAGTTGAGCTGTAACGGCAGCAGGTAGTACGCCGTGCTGCCGCGCGCCAGAGCCTCGGCGCGCGCGATCTCGCGCCGCTCGATGCGCGCCAGCAGTGCGAATCGCCGTACGTAGCCCAGGTACTCCACTGGCGCACAGACGGCTGCATGCGTGCGATAGCGGGGAAAGAGCAGCGGATTGAGGGCGCTGGCTAAGTGATACAGCACGTCATGCCATGCGCGCGAACGAAACGGCGCGACGAAGGGCATGCCCCCGCCGAGATCGGGAAGCCGCGCGCCCACGCTGCGGAACCAGCGGGGATCGCGCGGCAGGCGCGAGTGCGCGTTGACTCCATCCCGCTCCAGCGTGATCCAGTGGGGGCGGAAGTACCCCTCCTCGAAAACGTGGGTCCGCACGCCGTGCTCCGCGGCCCAGGCCATGGCCTGCCGGTGCAGCGGCCGCGAGTCGCCGAACAGCACCTGATCGGTGACCGCGCGGCAGGCATGATGCGCGCTGAGAAACTGCGGCAGGTGTTCCGGCCGCCCGCGAAACGACCAGGCGGGCCGCGTGCCCCAGTAGAGGCAGTCGCCGCCGGTGAAGTTGACCTTCAGTACCCGATGGTGGCTCGCCTGCAGGCCGTCGGCGAGCCGGCCGAAGAACGGTGAGCACACTCCCTGCAGCAGCAGGAAGCAGCGCGGTCCGCTCACCGTCCGCCGACCACCCGCCGCTGAATGACGCCGAGCACGCTGCGCCACAGCGGCGGCGCATCTTCGAGCAGCTGCGAGCTAGCGCTCGCCACGCGCGCGCTTTCCGGCAGCGCCGCCGGCAGCCGCTCGAGTAACTCATCGACGATCGCGAAGTGCTCGGGCCACGTCGGTCCCTGGTAATGGCCGAGCCGCTCGACTTGCAGGGCCCGCAAGCGGCTGTCGGGCCGGGCAAACTCCATCACCACCTCGGCCCAGCGCTTGCCATCCAGCGGGTCGAGGTATTCGGGAATGTCCCCGCCGACCTCGCGGAACGCCGCCAGGTCGCTCACGATCACCGGCACACGGAGCGTGAGCGCCTCGATGAGAGCCATGCCGTAGCCTTCGGCGAACGACGGATAGAGCAGCGCGCGCGAGTGCTGCAGATAGCTGTTGAGCTCGCGATCCGTGCACGAGGAGTGCTCGATCACGAAGCCGCGCAGCGCCTGGCAGCGCTCCAGCAGGTCGAAAACGTTCTCGCATTCCCAGCCGCGCTGCCCGATGATGAGGAGCTTCGGCGCCGCATTGCTGAAGCGCTCGACCAGCTGCCGCCACACCTGCAGCAGCATCCAGTGATTCTTGCGCGCCTCGATCGTTCCGAGAATCACGAAATAAGGCTCCTCGATTGGCCGCACACCGGGCTCTCGCCGTCCGAGACTCGAGGCGAGGGGCGCAGTCACCGCGGGGGGAACGCGGACGCGGATCTGCGCAGCGTGGTCGGTGAGCTCCTTGAGCGTCGCCTGTGAGTTGGCAATCAGCCCGACGCCTCTCTCCAGGGCGGTGCGCAACCGCACGACGTGTCGGTTGCGCTCGCCCGGGCGGCAATACTCGGGGTGAGTCACGGGAATCAGGTCGTGGATAAAGAACACCGGGCGGAAGCGGTGTCGGCTTAACAGCATACGGTACAGCCCACGCTCCAGTCCGAGGTGGCCGGTGTTGATGAGAATGCGACCGGGTGGCCGGCGGAACGAGGCCATCCCCGCCACCGTTCCCCACGCGAGCACGAACCCGATGCGTACACGGGAGCGCGGGGCCGGCGCGAGCAGCAGCTTCCACAGCCGCCGCGAGGCGGCCGGACTCAGGAGGAAGCCCCACCACGCCCAGGCCACCAGCGCCTGAGCCTGTTCCTGGTAGTGCTCGATGTACGCGAGGCCCGCCCGGTCGATACCGGTCGGGATACGGCCCGTGAGGGCCCGATAAGTCAGTCGGGTTGCGTCGATGACCACGCTGGGCTTCCGGGACGCTGTTGTAGTTCTATGCGTATCCTACCGGGTTCCAGCGCTCAGGCGAACCCCGCGCTCTGCTGCGCTGCCAGTGCTGCGACCGCAGTCCGGATATCGGCCTCGCTGTGCTCACTGTTCATGAAGAATCGCAGCCGCGCCTGTTTTTCGGCCACCGCCGGGTAGAAGACGGGCTGCACATTGATCCCGCGGGCGAACAGCGCTTCAGCCAGGCGAGCGGCGCGGATCGAGCTCCCCACGATGGCCGGTATCACCGAGATTCCGGCGCTCAGTCCCGTGTTCACGCCGGCGGCGCGTGCCAGCTCGAGAAACAGTGCGCCCCGCTCGCGAAGCGTTTGCGGGCGCTCCGGGTGCTCCAGCAGCTGCTCGAGCGCGGCCAGCGCAGCAGCCGTGACCGGCGGCGACATACCGACGCTGTAGAGAAATCCCGGCGCCAGGAACTTGAGATGCTCGACGAGCGCGGTGCAGCCGGCGATGTAGCCGCCGCACCCCGCCAGCGCCTTGCTGAGGGTGCCCATCCATATGTCGACGTCGCCGCCCGCCAGGCCGAAATGCTCGCGAACGCCTAAGCCGCGCTTACCCATGACGCCGAAGGAATGCGCCTCGTCGACCATGAGCAGCGCCCGATGGCGTCGCTTGACGTCGATGAAGCGGGGCAGGTCCGGGTAATCGCCGTCCATGCTATAGATGCCCTCGACCACGACGAGCACCCGCTCGAACTCGCCACGGCGGCGTGCCAGCACGTCATTGAGGGCACCCCAGTCGTTGTGCGCAAAGGCCAGGCGGTGCGCGCCGGCGAGCTGGATCCCCTGCAGGCTGCTGTTGTGAATCAGCTCGTCGTGCAGCACGAGATCACGCGGCCCGAACAGGCACCCGATGGTAGTGACGTTGGTGGCGTGGCCGCTCACGAACACCACGGCGGCGTCGGTGTCGTAGACGCGAGCCAGCGCCTGCTCGAGCTCACGGTGCACGGAGCGTTCCCCCGAGACCGCGCGGCTCGCAGACACCGAAGTTCCATAGCGATCGATCGCGGCCTTGGCGGCCGCGGCCACCGCCGGATGCCCGTTGAGGCCGAGGTAGTTATAGCTCGAGAAATTAAGGTACTCGCGCTCGCCTATGCGCGTGCGGGCGCCGGCAATTCCCTCGTGCGGCTTGAAGAACGGGCTCGTGATCCCAAGCTGCGCCGCGCCCTCGGCGATGATGCGCAGCTGCTGGTAGCCGGGGTGCAGATCGAAACGGCAGTAGCGATCGGCCGCCGCGCCGCCCGGCTCGTTGAGCGGCAGGGAGGTGCGCGGCGCTTCAGTCGCTTTGCGAAGACGCGCCTCGAGGCCGCGCCGTATGAGCTGCTCCTTCAGCGCACCGGTCAGACCCGGAGAGGTTTTGCGCTGCATGCTAATGGATCATCCGGCGGTTGCTGGTTGCGCTCGAGTCCAGCTGCCCGGCAAACCGCTCTATCTCAGCGGCAGACACCTCGGGGGCATGTTGACTCGCCACCTTCTCGACCTGGGCGCGCACTCCGTCGCGGCCGTCGTCACGCACTCCGCTGCGCAGCTGCGCGCTCAGCCAGCCCCCCATCTTGGCCACCGTGGGCGCCTCGCTCAGCAACAGGACCGGTGGCCTCACACCGAAGCGATTCTCGAGGGCGACCGCCAGCTCGACCCCCATCAGCGAATCCATTCCCATGTCGTGCAAAGATAGAGTTTCGTCGATCTTGTCGGCGCCGGTGCGCAGGATCTCGCCGATCTCCGCCTTCAGTAGCTCCACCAGTCGCTTCTCGAACTCCTCCGGGGGTAGCTCGGCCATCAGCTGCCGCCAGTCGAAGCCCGCGCTCTCCTCTGCCGACTCGGCGCCGCCTTCACGCGCAAGCTCGCTGAACTTCGGCGAGCCGGCGCTCGGCAGCGAGCGAGCAAGCGCCCGCCACTGAAATTCCAGCACCCCGAGATCGGAACGGTTCGCGAGCAGCATCGCCTCCAGTGCATCGAGCGCGGTGGCCGATCCGAGCGCCGCGCCGCCCATGCGACTCTGCAGCGCCTCCTTCAGCTTCTGATTGCGGGCGAGGAAGCCGACGTCGCCAATCGCTCCCCAGTGAACGCAGGTTGCGGGCAGCCCCTCGGCACGCCGCGCGCGCGCCAGCGCGGCCAGAGCGCAATTGGCCGCCACGTAGTTCCCTTGCCCGGGATTGCCGAAGAGCGCCGTGGCGGATGAGTACATGACGAAGTAGTCGATCGGCAGGTCGCGCGTCAGCTCGTGAAGGAGATATGCGCCCGCAATCTTCGGCGCCAGTACGCGCCGGATCTGCTCCGCGCTCATATCGCGCACCAGCCCGTCATCGACGACCATCGCGGCGTGCACCACGCCACGCAGCGGCGGCAGCTCGCGCGCGATTTCCTCGAGCAGGGAGCTGAGTGCCGCGCGATCGGTGACATCGCGTGCGCGCGCCAGCACCCGCACCCCCTGCCGTTCGAGCCGTGCGAGCGCACTGCGGATCTCGAGAGACTCGGCCGCGCGACGGCCGACGAGGACGAGATTCCGGGCACCCCGTTCCGCGAGCCACTCCGCCGTCCGCAATCCGAATCCGCTCAAGCCGCCCGTGACCAGCCAGCTTGCATCGGCGGTGAGCTCGAGCCGAGGCGCGGCAATCGGCACGGCAGCCGGAAGCTCCGCAAGCCCCTTGCCGTAGGTCACGACCAATTTGCCG
>JASHQW010000302.1 GCA_030038875.1 Gammaproteobacteria bacterium
CCCGCCGCCGGGCCCGGGGGCGGGCGTAACCGTCTCCTGGTTGGCGGCCACGAGAGCCTTGAAGGAGCCCGTGGCTGCGGTCCACTCCGGGTCGGGCTGTGCGGCGACGAACACCGACGCTGCGTCGGTCGTCTCGGGATTGAACTCGAGCGCGTCCTCGGAAATCGCCGCCTCATCGCGCGCCGTCCGCGCTGCGGCCGGCGACTCGGCGGGCTCCTGCGGCTCGGGCTCGGGAGGCGGAGCCTCCGCGGCGCGCATTGCGGCACGCTCGTCGGAAAGCTGCGCCAGCGCGTTGAACACGCTCGAGCAGCGGCCGCAGCGCACGTAGCCCTGCGCCACACGCAGGTCCGCTGCGGTCACGACCAGCGTCAGGGCGCACTTGGGACAGACTGTGAACATCCAGCTACCGGCGGCGCGCGCTCAGGCAGGCCCAGTCCCCGCTCTGTCCGCACCCCGCCACATCAAACCACGCGGCGTAAGCAGCTGTCACGTCGCGCACCTCGTGCCGCATGAGTCCGCCGAGCACCGCCTCGCCGCCCGGGCGCACGAGGGCCGCGAACGCCGGGGCGAGCGTGCACAAAGGCCCCGAGAGAATATTGGCGAGGAGCAGGTCGACCCCGCCGGGCAGCTCCGCGGCGCGCTCGTGAACACGGATCACGTCCGCGACGCCGTTCTCGAGCGCGTTACCACGCGTGGCGATGAGCGCCTGGGGGTCGATGTCGAAGCAGTGCACCTCGGCGGCGCCGAGCCTGGCGCAGGCGAGAGCCAGCACGCCCGAGCCGCAGCCGTAGTCGATGGCGCGCGCGCCGCGCGCGAGATGCGCATCGAGATAGGTGAGACAGAGCGCCGTGCTCGGATGGGTTCCGGTGCCGAAGGCGAGACCCGGGTCGAGCGTCACCACGGCGGCGCTCGGGTCGTTGACACGCTCGTGCCGCGGGCAGATCCAGAGCCGCTCGCCGAAGCGCATGGCGTGGAAGTCCTTGAGCCACTCGCGCTCCCAGACGCGGTCGGCCAGCACCTCGGCGGTGACCGAGCCGGGCGGAAGGCCGAGCCTGGCTGCCACTGCGCCGGCGAGCGAGTCCGGCTCGCTCACCCCGAGGAACAGGGCGCTGAGCCGTGTCGCCGGCCACAGCCGCACCTCACCGGGCGCCGGCTCGAGCACCGGGCTAGCGCAGGAGTCGACGAAGGTGACCGCGGCCGCGCCGCAGGCGAAGCAGATGCTCTCGGCTCCCTCGGGATCGAGGGTACCTAAATCGAAGGAGAGCGAAACCGTCGCAGCCATACGCGGATTATGCGCGGCGGATGCGCCGCGCCGCGGAACAGAGGCCCTCACCGCAATCCGAGCCGTCGCTCCAGGTAATGAATATCGGTGCCGCCTTTCTGGAAGGCCGCGTGGTTGAAGATCTCCTGGTGCAGAGCGACGTTGGTCTTGATGCCCTCGATCACCATCTCGGCGAGCGCATTCTTCATGCGCGCGATGGCCGTGTCGCGGCTGTCACCGTGCGCGATCACTTTCGCGATGAGCGAGTCGTAGTAGGGTGGCACGTTGTAGCCCGAGTACACGTGGCTGTCGACGCGGATACCCGGTCCCCCGGGCGCGTGCCACAGGCGGATCGGCCCCGGCGAGGGCGTGAAGGTCTTCGGGTCCTCGGCGTTGATGCGGCACTCGATGGCGTGCCCGCGGATCTGCACGTCGCTCTGCGAGTACGCCAGCCGCTCGCCGCTCGCGATGAGCAGCTGCGCCTTGACGAGATCGATGCCGGTGATGAGCTCGGTCACCGGATGCTCGACCTGGATGCGGGTATTCATCTCGATGAAGTAGAACTCGCCGTCCTCGTAGAGGAACTCGAGTGTGCCGGCGCTGCGGTAGCCGACCGCGCGGCAGGCTTCGACGCACCTGTCCCCCATCATACGGCGCTGCCTGAGGGTGATCCCGGGCGCGGGTGCTTCCTCGATCACCTTCTGGTGCCGGCGCTGCATCGAGCAATCGCGCTCGCCGAGGTGGATGACGTTGCCGTGCGCATCGCCGAGCACCTGGAACTCGATGTGGCGGGGCCGCTCGAGGAATTTCTCCATGTACACCTGGTCATTGCCGAAAGCGGCGCGCGCCTCGGCGCGCGTGATGCCGATGGCGTTGAGGAGCGAGGCTTCGGTATGAACCACGCGCATGCCGCGTCCGCCGCCGCCGCCCGAGGCCTTGATGATGACCGGATAGCCGATGTCGCGGGCGATGCGCAGGTTCTCGTCGCCGTCCTCGCCGAGCGGGCCGTCGGAGCCGGGCACGCACGGTACCCCGTGCGACTTCATGACCTTGATCGCCGAGACCTTGTCGCCCATGGTGCGGATGGTCTCGGCCTTCGGCCCGACGAACACGAAGCCGCTCTTCTCGACGCGCTCGGCGAAGTCCGCGTTCTCGGAGAGGAAGCCGTAGCCCGGGTGGATGGCGACCGAGTCGGTGACCTCCGCGGCGCTGATGATCGCCGGCATGTTGAGGTAGCTCGCCCCGGATGCGGGTGGGCCGATGCACACCGACTCATCTGCCAGCAGCACGTGCTTCAAGCTGTAGTCGGCGGTGGAATGCACCGCGACCGTCTTGATGCCGAGCTCGCGGCACGCCCGCAGGATCCGCAGGGCAATCTCGCCGCGATTGGCGATGACCAGCTTCTCGATCATGGCGACGCTATTCGATGACGAACAACGGTTGGCCGAACTCCACCGGATCGCCGTTTCTCGCCATGATGGAGGCGATGTGCCCGGCCTTGTCGGCTTCGATCTGGTTCATCATCTTCATCGCTTCGATGACGCACAGAACCTGACCGACCTTGATCTCATCGCCGATCTCGACGAACGGCTTCGCACCGGGAGAGGGAGCGGCATAGAACGTGCCGACCATGGGCGCGGTGATGACATGCTCGTTAGGTTTGGGCTTGCCGGCGGCCGCCTCGGCGAGCGCAGCCGGCTGCAGCTCGGGCAGCCGCGGCGGGACGGCGGCCGCCGGCGCTGCCGTGTGCACCACCTGCGTGAGCGGCTGAGCGCCTGTGCCCGGCGCGGCCATGCGGCTGATGCGCACCGCCTCCTCCCCCTCCTTGATCTCGATTTCGGCGATGCCGGACTCTTCCAGCAGCTCGATCAGCTTCTTGATTTTTCGGATGTCCATGCCGGGCATGCCCCCAGGATCGTTCAACGAGCGCCGTCGGACGCTCAGGCGCCGCGCGCGAGCCGCTGTACGGCGGCGCGCACCGCCAGCTCGTAGCCGAAGGCCCCGAAGCCGGCGATGACGCCAACGGCAATGTCGGAGAAATAGGAATGTCGGCGAAATGGCTCGCGCGCCTGCGTGTTGGAAAGGTGCAGCTCGATGAAAGGCAGATGCGTCGCGAGCAGCGCGTCGCGCAGCGCGATGCTCGTGTGGGTGAAGCCGCCGGGGTTGAAGATCACGAATCCGATGCCTTCTGACGGGGCGCGCTGGATGCGCTCGATGAGCTCGTGCTCGGCGTTGGTTTGAAAGGCGATGAGCTCGTGCGCGGCCTCGCGCGCGAGCGCGGCGGCTCGCTTTTCGATGGACTCGAGCGTGTCGGTGCCGTAGATCCCCGGCTCGCGCGTGCCGAGCAGATTCAGGTTCGGGCCGTTCAACAACAGCACTCGGGCCATCGGGCGCGCGTCTTCTTATCGGTGTGGGTCACACAAGCGCGGCGAATGTACCCCAATTCGCCGCCATTTGGATAGTTCGTGACGCGATCTGCCGGGATCTTCGAAGAGCGCGCTCAGTCGCTCCCCGCCGCGGCGCGCGAGACCGCCAGGCGGCGCATCCCGTCCGCGATCTGCTCCCGGGCGGCTGCGACGCTCAACCGACCCTTCCCGACTTCCGCCAAGCGCGCGAGGATGAACGTCGCCTCGTCGCGATGCAACTCTCCGATCTTGAGCGTGACGATTCGACCCTCGGCGTCCGCGAATATGGTGAAGGGGAGCACCGTATCCACTCCGAAGGCGCTTACGGCTTCGAGCCCTCCCTTCTCGCCGACCAGGATGGGGTAGTCGATCCCGAGCTCCCCGACGAACTTCCGTACGTCTTCCGGATGATCGATGGCGATGCCGACGATTTCGAGGTGATTTCCTGCATTTTCGCGCCGTATGGTCTTGAGAAGAGGGATCTCGCGTCGGCAGGGCTCGCACCACGTGGCCCAGAAGTTCACCACGAGCGGCCGGCCGCGCCAGTCCGCGAGCCGGTGAGAGACGCCCCCAAGGTCGGGAAGGGAGAAGTCCGGCAGCCGCTCGGGGATGGGCTGGGGCCGCGGGTTGGCGGCCGCCGTCGGAGGGGGCTGGGGATTCAGGGGCGCCGCCTCGAGGGCGGGCCTCACGGCATGGAGATGCCGGGAGAGGAGGAAACCCACCGTGCCGAAGCCGACGAGAATTCCGGCGACCGCCACGACCAGAGCGGCCGAGCGCCCCGCGGTCACGGGGGGGGATGCAGCGCGGCGCGAGCCCGCGCGGCGAAGGCGTCGGCCTTCATGTACCCGACCACGCGGTACTGGCTGCGCTCCTGGCCGTCCGGACCGTAGAAAGCGATGGTCGGAGGTCCGACGATTCCGAAGTGCTTGAGGAGCGAGCGATCATCCGCGTTGTCGGCGGTCACGTCGGCGCGCAACAGCGAGACATGCGCGAGCGCGGCCTGCACCTTCGGGTCGGTGAACGTATAACGCTCCATCTCCTTGCACGAGGTGCACCAGTCGGCGGAGAAGTCGAGCAGCACACCCTGCTTCGCTGCGCTCGCCGCGCGCACCTCGCGCTCGAGATCGGCCACCGTGCGGACGGCCCGGAACGGCAGCTCCCGCGATTGATGCGCCAGCGCGGGGATCGGCGCCAGGGGATCCCTGCCGCCGAGCGCCGAGCCGGCGGCGAGCGCCACACCGTAGAGGCCGACCGCGAGCCCCGCGATGCGCAGCGCCCATGTGGCGCCCGGGCGCGTCCTGAGCTCGAACCACAGGAGCCAGGCGAGCGTCAGCGCCGGCACGGCCCACAGGAGCAGCGCGATGCGATCGGTCACGATGCGCGCGAGCATCCACGCCGCCACCGCCAGCATCATGGCGCCGAACAGCTTCTTGACGAAGTCCATCCACACGCCGGCCTTTAGCAGCAGCTTCCCGGCGGAGGCGCCGACGACGAGGAGCGGCGTCCCCATGCCGATGCTCATGGCGAAAAGCGCAGCTCCGCC
>JASHQW010000303.1 GCA_030038875.1 Gammaproteobacteria bacterium
CGAGCCTGGCGAACGATTCGACGACTTTCACCAGCACCTCGGGATCGATCGGCTTCGCGACGAATAGCAGCGGCGCACCGGGCAGCCAGGGCATGCCGACGTTCGACAGCTGACCGCTCAGAAAGATCGTCGGCACCACGTGCCCGAGCGCATGACAGATCTCCTGCGCGGCATCGGCGCCATCCATCTCGCCGGGCAGATTGACGTCCATGATGAGCACGTCGGGAGCCGCAGCGCCGTGGGCGATCCCCTCGAGCGCGCTCGCGCCGTCGGTGGCGGTCAGCGCCTCGAACCCCTCGGCGCGCAGCAGCCGGCAGACGCTCGCGGCAAGCTCTTCGTCGTCCTCGACGTGCAGCACGACGAGCGCCTGCTCTCCGCTAGCCGTCCTGTTGGACTTGACAGAGCTCATACTTCCCGGGGGCCGTGCTTCCCTAAGAACTGCCCGCAAAAATCCTAACGATTCCGGCGGCGGCGCGTCTCTACGCATCTTCGCGTATGCGTCAGCGCAGGTATGCCTCCGTCGCGTAGCGGCGCATCATTCGATGGCTGTTGAAATAGGCGGCATTGGTAGTGATGGTGCCTTTCATCACCCGCCCCCAGCCGGAGGGCTCGCCGTAGAAGAGCGGCAGCACGGTGTGTTCCAGCTTGTCGTAAAGGGAGCCCGCCCCGTCGATCGACCAGCCGGTGACGTTCTCGATACAGCCCTCGACCCACCAGCCGTCGAGCACCGAGATGCTGGGAACGCCGTTGAATGCCGCCTTCATCCCGCTGGTGCCCGAGGCCTCGAGCGGCGGCAGCGGCGTGTTGAGCCAGATATCGCTGCCCGAGACCAGCAGCTGCGCCTGGGCAAGATCGTAATCCGGCAGATACGCGGCCGGGACTTTGCCCGCGAGCGCTCGGGCCTGCCGGTGCAGCAGCGCGATCAGGCGCTTGCCTTCCTCATCGTGCGGGTGCGCCTTTCCCGCGAGAAGGATCTGGAAGGGCCGCTGGCGCGCGATCGCCTCGAGCCGCCCGGGATCCGTGAACAGCAGCTCCGGCCGCTTGTAGGCGGTCATGCGACGCGCAAAGCCGATGATCGGCGCGTCCGCACTCAACGCGACGCCGGTCAGCTCCCGCACATGCTCGATCAGCGCCTGCTTGGCCTTGAGGTGCGCCGCGTGGATCTCGCCATCCGGGATGCCCCTCGCCCGGATCAAGAGCTCGGGCTCGTGAGCCCAGCCGGCCACGTGGCGGTCGTAGAGCGCGCGAAAGCTCGGGGCGGTCCAGGTGTAGGGATGCACGCCGTTGGTGATCGCCCGCACCTGGTAGCCCGGATACATCCGCGCCGAGACCTCGGCGTGCCGCTTGGCCACCCCGTTCACGAAGTCGCTCAGCGAAAGCGCGAGCTGCGTCATGTTGAGCTGCTCGCGGCCCGCGAGCTGCTGCAATTCCGCGAGATCGAAGCGGACGGCGCTCGAGCCCGCGGAGTCCCCGTGGCGGAACAGCCGCTCTACCAGCTCGTAAGAGAAGCGGTCGTGTCCCGCCTCAACCGGTGTATGCGTGGTGAAGCGGCAGAGTTGGCGGACGCGCGGCACGTCGTAAGGCGATTCGCCGGAGCGCAGCTGGCTCGCCGGGTAAGTGAAACGCTGCAGCAGCTCGAGTCCGAGGAGCGCCGAATGGCCTTCGTTCATGTGGTAGGCGCTGATCTCGAATCCGAGGGCCCGCAGCACGCGCACGCCGCCGAGCCCGAGGACCATCTCCTGCATCAGCCGGTAGCGATCGTCGTCGCCATAGAGATAGTGGGTGATCTCCCGATCCGCCGGCGCGTTTTCCGCGAAATCCGTGTCGAGCAGTATGACGGGTGCGCGGCCCCCGAGGTCGCTCTCGATCACGTACAGCCACGCGCCCACCCATACCGCCCGGTCCTCGATCCACACGGCCACTTTGGCATCGAGCGGCGCCGCCCAGCGAGCCGGATCCCACAGGGCGGGATGCTCGAGCTGCCGGCCCTCGGCATCGAGCTCCTGGCGAAAGTAGCCGGCGCGGCTGACGAGCGTGATCCCGACCAGGGGCAGCGACAGATCGGCCGCGGAGCGCAGCGTGTCGCCCGCAAGGACCCCTAAGCCGCCGGCATAAGTGGGGATCTCGCTGCGCAGCGCGATCTCCATCGAGAAGTAGGCGACCCGTGGCTCCTGCAGGAACTCATCCAGCATAGCGACCCGGATTCTGCCAGTTTGGAATGCCGCGGCGCGCGGCGATGAGCCCGGTCAGGGCCGCCGTGCTCCCTCTGCGCATACTTCGGTGCGGATCGAGCCGATCACGCCGAGAAGCTCCTGCGCGAGCGCGTCCAGCACCTCGTCGAGCGAGAGAACGCCAACGAGCTGCCCAACCACGTCCACCACCGGGATGCGGCGCACACCGATCCTGCGCATCTCGGCCAGAGCCGAGTTGAGGGACGCATCCTCGGAAACGACCAGCGGCTCGCGTGTCATCACGTCCCCGACCTTGAGAAGCCGGGGATCCGCGCCCTTGGCCAGCACGCCGACGACGATGTCGCGGTCGGTGAGGACTCCGACGGCTCGCGGCGCCGCATGCGGCGGATACGGCTCCACCACGATCAGGTAGCCGATGTGCCGCTCGCGCATCAGCTGGGCTGCTCTGTCCAGCTCCTCGTGCGCCTGGATTGTCACCGGGTTCCGCCGGCAGATTTCGCTGACGATCATGAGCCCTCCACCGCGCCGAGCCGTTCGCTTCACTGAGGTGCACTTTGCCCGAACACCCTGGGCCGGTAATCCGTACTTATGCATAGCCGCCCGGCGCCGCGGCGCCTCAGCTCACCGTCTCGGCGCTGTAACGCGCCAGCAGCCCCGTGCGTACCGCCCGGCGGTAGACGCGCACGAAGTAATAGCCCGCCAGCGCGATCTCGAGCACCGCCAGCGCCAGTGCGCCGAGCGCGGGCAGCAGCGCAAACGGCCGCCCCTGGAGCAGCGCGCGCATTCCTTCGAACACGTAGGAGGGCGGCAGCGCGTGGGCCACGCCCCGCATCCAGGCCGGCAGAATCGTCAGCGGATAAAACACCGCGCAAAACGGCGACAGGAGCGCCGGGATCGGCCATACGAGCCATTCCGATGCCGGACCGAACCTCAGGACCATGCCGCTCGCCAGGATCCCGAGCGCCACTCCGAAGGCGTACAGCACCAGCAGGAACAGCAGCAGATGCAGGCCGAGCGCCAGGAACGACAGGCCGAAGACCGGCACCGCGAGCGCCAGCATGACCGTGAGTCCGATCAGGCTGGTCGCGATGCTGGCGAGCACCAGTCCGGCCACGTATTCCGATATCCTGAGGGGGCTCGCGAACAGGTTGAGGAAGTTGCGCGACCATACGTCCTCGAGAAAGGCGGTGGTCAATCCCTGCATCACCCGCCCGCACAGGTCCCACAGCAGCACCGCCCCGAGCAGCACCGTGGTGAAATTGATGGCGGCGCCGCTGACGCTGTTGAGGAAGCGGGAGATGAAGCCCCACAGCACGATGTCGATCCCCACCCACGCGAACATCGGCAGGGCGCGCACCGGGCTGCCGCGCAGCAGATACCACTGGCGCAGCACAATGGCCGCGACCGGCGCGGCCCTCACGCGAGGAGCTCCGCGGGGTGCGCGAGCGGCTCGCGCGCCAGCTGGATAAAGAGCTCCTCGAGGTTGCGCGCGCCGTGCTCGCGCGGCAGCGCGCGCGGGTCGCCCGCGAGCAGAATCCGCCCATGCGACAGGAACAGCACCCGGTCGCACACATCCTCGACTTCGTACATGTTGTGCGAGGTCCAGAGGATGCCGCAGTCGCCGTCGCGCGCGAGCGTACGGATGGCGCCGCGTATCTCACGCGCCGCCGCCGGGTCGAGCGATGCGGTGGGCTCGTCGAGCAGCAGCAGTCGCGGCCGGTTGAGCAGGGCCTTCGCAAGTGCCACACGCGTCAGCTCACCCGAGGACAGCACACCGCACTTGGTGTCGCGCAGCGCCTCGAGCCGGAACTGCCCGAGGAGCTCCTCGACCCGGCGGCGCAGGGAGCGAACGCCGTAGATGAGGCCGAAGAAGTTGAGGTTCTGCGCCACGGTGAGATTGCCCGGGAGGCTTGCGTAGACGGCGGCAAAGTTGGTACGCGCCAGCGCGAGCGAGCGCTGAAGGGAGACGTCCACCTCGCCGATGCGAATGGAGCCCGAGCTCGGCGTCAGCACGGCGAGGATGGTATTGATGATGGTGGTTTTGCCGGCGCCATTGGGACCGAGGAGCCCGAGGATCTCGCCCGGGGCCACCTCGAAGGAGACGCCGTCGACGGCCCGCAGCTCACCGTAGCTCTTGCGCAGATCGCGCACGCGCAGCGCCGCCACCGCGGCGGAGTCGCTCGGATGCTCGCTGCGCGCGGTCAAAGGGCGCGGGCTGTTTGGAGCGCGGAGAGCCGCGCTCAGGATCGGGGGTCGGGCCGCGAGGGCGGCGCGGACCGCGACGGCGGCTCCTGCGTCACCTCGTACCAGATGGCATTCAGCACACCGAACGTGAGCGCAAGACCGAGCCCGAGGATCCAGCTGAAGTACCACATGCTTGCGCTCCGCGTCCGCCCGTATCAATAGAGTCCCGTGTGCTGGCGGACCGACTCGAGCGTGATCCGGCCCCTGAGCACGCGGAATACCCAGGCAGTGTAAGCGAGCACGATGGGCAGGAACACCAGCACGGCGATCAGCATGATGCCGAGCGTCCGAGCGCTGCTCGAAGCGTCCCACACCGTGAGGCCCTGATCGGGATAGGTGGACGAGGGCATGAGGAAGGGAAAGAGCGCAATGCCCGCGGTCAGAATCGTGGCCGCGGCGGCCGCGCCGCTCGCCACGAACGCAAGACCCGCCCGCCCCGTCCGCAGCAGCGGCCACACCAGTGCCGCAGCGATCACGGCCGCGAGCGGCGCGAGCCACAGCACTCCATGCGCGCGGTAGTTCCCGAGCCATGCGCCGGGCGCGACCGCCACATGCTTGGCGAGCGGATTCGCCGGACCCAGCGTGTCGATCACCGATGTGATCCTGTGCCCGTTGATGGCGCTCGCGACCCAGGCGCCGGCGACGAGGAAGCCGACGACGAACACCACCGCCGCCCAGCAGCCGACCGCGGCGGCACGCCGCGACATGGGCTCGCCCACCTTGAGCGCCGCGTACGCCGCGCCGTGCATGACGAGCATCGTGAGACTCACCAGCCCGACGAGCAGTGCAAAGGGGTGCAGCAGGCCGAAGAAGCTGCCGGTGAACATGGGACGCTGCAGCGCGTCGAAATGGAACGGCAGGCCGAGGAAGAGATTGCCGACCGCCACGCCGAACAGCAGCGCCGGGACTGCACCGCCGAGGGTCAGCGCCCAGTCCCATGCATTACGCCAGCGGGCATCCTCGATCTTGTCGCGGAAGGCAAACCCGACGGGCCGCAGGATGAGCGCGACCAGCAGCACGAACATCGCCAGGTAGAGGCTGGAGAAGGAAGCCGCGTACAGCACCGGCCAGGCGGCAAACACCGCGCCGCCGCCCAGGATGAACCACACCTGGTTGCCCTCCCACACCGGCTCGATGGATTCGAGCAGCGCGCGGCGTTCCTCGTCGCTGCGGCCGATGAAGCGGAAGGTCGCCCCCACCCCTAAGTCGAAGCCATCCGTCAGCGCAAAGCCGATGAGCAGCGCCCCCAGAATCCCCCACCAGATCAGCCGCAGCGTCTCATAGTCGGGCACGGGAGTCTCCCTCCGGCCAATATCCCAGCCCTTCCGGGCCACGACGAATCATCCGCGTGAGCAGATAGACGTCCACGACCGCCAGCGCCGAATAGAAGATCACGAAGCCGCACAGCGACAGAATGACGTTACTCGCCGGCACCGGGGAGGCGCCGAGGAAAGTGGGCAGCACCCCGTCGATCGCCCAGGGCTGCCGCCCGTACTCGGCCACGATCCAGCCCAGCTCGGCGGCGATCCACGGCAAGGGCAAGGCGAGAAACGCCGCCCGCAGAAACCAGCGATGCTGCTGGAACTGGTGCCGTGCCGAGAGATAGAAGGCCGTCGCGAAGAGCAGAATCAACAGCAAGCCGATGCCCACCATGACGCGGAAGCACCAGAAGAGCACCGCGACGTCGGGCACGGTCGACCAGGCCGCCTGCTCGATCTGCCCGGGCGTCGCGCGCGAGGGATCGTCGACGTAGCGCAGCAGCAGCAGCCCGTAGCCGAGATCGGCGCGGTGCTCCTCGAACAGCGCCCGGGCGGCGGCATCCTCCGGATGCGCGCGCAGGACCGCCAGCGCGGCCTGCGCCTCGATGCCGCCGCGGATGCGGGCGCGATTACGGGCCACGAGGTCGAAGATGCCGAGAACCGGCTCGTTGACCGAGCGCGTCGCGATCAGCCCGAGGAGCCACGGCACCTTGAGCTCCTCGTGCGTCGTGTGCGTGCGATCGTCGGGAATGCCGAACACCGTGAACCCGGCGGGCGGGCGCTCCGTGTGCCACTCCGCTTCGATGGCGGCGATCTTCATCTTCTGGTTCTCGCTCGCCAGATAGCCGGACTCATCGCCGAGCACGACCACGGACAGCGAGCAGGCGAGCCCGAAGCTCGCCGCCACCGCCATCGAGCGCCGCGCCAGCTCGAGGTTGCGCCCGCGCAGCAGATACCAGGCGCTCACCGCGAGCACGAACACCGAGCCCACCACGTAGCCCGCCGCTACCGTGTGCACGAATTTCGCCTGCGCCACGGGATTGAGCAGCGCCTGGGAGAAGGAGGTGAGCTCCATGCGCATGGTCCGCTCGTTGAACCGCGCCCCTACCGGATGCTGCATCCAGGCATTGGCGATCAGGATCCATAGCGCCGAGAGGCTCGAGCCGAGCGCCACCAGGGCGGTGACGATGAGGTGTCCCACCTTCGGGAGACGCTCCCAGCCGAAGAAGAACAGACCGACGAAGGTGGACTCGAGGAAGAACGCCATCAGCCCTTCGAGCGCCAGCGGCGCGCCGAAGATATCGCCCACGTAGTGCGAGTAGTAGGCCCAGTTGGTGCCGAACTGGAACTCCATGGTGATGCCGGTGGCGACTCCCATGGCGAAGTTGATTCCGAACAGCATCCCCCAGAACTGCGTCATGCGCTTCCAGATCTCGCGCCCCGTCATCACATACACCGCCTCCATGATCACCAGGTTCATGGACAGGCCGAGCGTCAACGGCACGAACAGGAAGTGATACAGGGCCGTGAGCGCGAACTGCAGGCGCGACAGAGCCACGACCGGGAGATCAATCATGGATGTGCCGCCCAGCGGCCTCAGCGTCGACGATGGTGCGGTGCGCGGGCGAGAAGAACAGCGCCCATAGCAGCACGAGGGCGGCAAGCTTGAGTGCCAGCCATACCGTCAGGTGGCGCCTCAAGGCGCTGCGCCACGACTGCTGCGCTGCCGCGGATGTGGATGTCCTGGAACGCACCGCTCCCTCGGCGCGCAAGCTTAACCTCGCGGCGCGGAGCCGCAAAGCTGTGGCGCGCGACTCAAGCCGACGGGAACCCGACGCTCTGCGCGAAAGTCACGAACTGCCCGTCGGGCAGCTTCATGAGCTCACCGAGACGGTGCGTATCGACGGCCCCTCTGAAGACGGAGCCGAGGCCTGCGGATGCGCAGAAGAGGTAGACGTTCTGGCCGATGAAGGCGGCATCGACCGAGGCGTACAGCCGGCGCTCCTCGGACGAGATGTCCTTCATCCGCTCACCGTGCGCTACGTACACGAGATTGAGCGGCAGCGTCGCAACGAAATCCTGCAGGCCGGTGTGCGCACGGATGTCGTCCGGCAGGTACGGCTGCAGCGCGTGAGTCTTCGGGTCGTACAGCCATACGCCGTCCGCCATCGCGAGGTACACATCGATGACCATCACATGACGCCAATAAGGCGCCGTTCGATCGCCGCTCGGACGATTGATGCCGAAGGCGGCCCACAGCAGGTCCGAGAGCGTCTGCCGCGGCAGCGCCCGATCGGAGTACGCGCGCGTCGAGTGCCGCGTCTTGAGAGCCGCCATCAGGGGCATACCGCCGGCGGTTGCGGGCGCGGGCAGCTTCACGGGCTGCGCCGCCCGCGCCGAGCTGCCCGTCGCGGCCAGAGCCGCGGCTGCAAGCATGACATTCGTCACGTCGCGTCGCGTCGTCATGGCTGCGCTCACTGCACCATGAATACCGGCAGGTTGGCGTGCTCGAGAAGCGTGCGGGTGACGCCGCCAAAGACCCGTTGGCGCAGCGCCCCATGCCCGAAGGCGCCGACCACCAGCAGGTCGGCGTGCAGCTCGGATGCGCGCAGCGGCAGCTGCTGTGCCGCAGGCCGCGAGGCATCGCCCGTGATGCTGACCTCGGCATCGATGCCGTGCCAGGCGAGCTGCCGGCCGAGGTGCTCGAGCTGCTCGCGCGATGCGCCGCCCTGCTCTCGCACGGCGAGCAGCACGACCCGGCTGGCCTTCTTGAGGAGCGGCATCGCCGCCCCGAGCGCCCGGGCCGCCTCCGCGGTCTCCTTCCAGCCGACGACGATGGTGCCGGCGACGCTCTGCGGCGGGCTGTCGCTGGCGATGACCACCGGGCGGCCGCCGCGCGCCAGCAGCTCTTCGATCAGCCCGCCCTGAAGATAGTCGCGGTTGCGCCGCCGTCCGAGCACCACCAGATCGCTGTGACGTGTCTGCATCAGCAGCCGCGCCAACGGCTGATCGATCTGCTCCGAGTAGTGGGCGGTGACCAGCTCCACCACCTTGGGCGAATCACGAACGAGCACGCGATGCTCCTGGCAGAACTCCTTGAAGTGCGCGAGCGCATGCGCCGAAAGCTCATCCGCCTCGCGCCCCAGCTCGGCGAGCGCGGTGCCGACTGCCGCGCCCTGCAGAAAGTCGACATGTGGGGCGTGTAGCGCCGCCACCCCGGGGGTGAGGTGGACGTGCAGGAACTCGAGATGCGCCGTCAGAGGACGTGCGAGCGCGAGTGCGGTCGCGAATACGCCGCGGTCGCTGGACGACCCGCTCGTCGGTACCAGGATGGTCTTGATCATGGCCGCACCCGTCACCGATGTATGGGGCTCGAGCGCCGGTCGGCTGGAAAAGCAGCCCAGCGCCTGGCCTGGGAGATGCCGATGCGAATCGCCCGGCCCTCCTCGTAGCCTTCCGCCAGCAGCGCGTTGGCGATCTCGATCGCCTTGTGACGCGTGCGCTGCGGCAGGTTCACCATCGAACGCGGGAAGTAACTGTCACTCCATGGCATGGTTTGACTCCTCGAGGCTGCCGACGAAAGTCGCCGAATATGCTCGCGCCTGCTCCGGGAGCGGCGGTATACGGGGATGTGCCTAGCCGCCTCCCGCGAGCGCGCTGAACGCGCGGCCGGCGAGCCAGGTGATGAGCGCCGCGGCTGCGCCGAACACGGTCTGCCGCGCGCCCGAGAACCAGGCGGAACGGCCGTTGAAGAGCGAGGTTGCCAGGCCGAGCACGAACAAAGCCGCCGCCGACAGCGTGATGGTGCCGGCGATGCGCAGGGCGACGGGGAGAATGCAGAATGGCAGCAACGGCACCAGTGCGCCGAGCGCGAACAGCAGGAAGGAGAGGGCCGCCGCGCTGAGCGCGTCGCCGGCCGAAGCCACGCTGCGGTGCGCCGGATCGGGCTCGAGCGTGCCGATTTCCCGGTCGAGCTGGCTCAGGGCGAGCTCACGCGCGTTGGTGACCGACAGCCATTCCCCGAGGGCCATGGAGCACGCCCCGCCGAGCAGCCCCGCGATTCCGGTCAGGAGGACGATCGAGGTCGACACCTGTGCTCCGGCCACGCCCATCATCAGACAGAAGTTGGAAGCCAGGCCGTCGTTGGCGCCGAGCACCGCGGCCCGCAGGTTGTTGCCGAGCGCCGCGTGCTCTCTGCCGCGCAGCGCCCTCGCGTGGCCGTGCTCCTCCGAGGGCAGCCCCGCGGTGAGCGCATCCTCCTGCCCGGCGTAGTCGTCGCGCTCCTTCATCTCGCGTGCCAGCACGCTCGGCGCAATGAAGCCGATGCCCAGGTGTCGCGCGAGGAGCACGAGCACGCGGATACGCGCCGAGGGGCGGAAGTCCGGCACGGCATGTCCCAGGCTCTTCAGCCGCTCCTGCCAGAAGTCGGCGTGCCGCCGTTCGGCGCTCGAGAGCTCGAGGTAGACGGTGCGCAGCTGCGGCTCGCGCTCGAGTTGCGCGAGCGCGGCGTAGAGCGCCGAGCTGTCGCGCTCGGCGCGCCAGTTGCCGAGCAGCCGCGCCTCCTCCCGTGAAGCGGCGCTCTTCACGGGTGCGCCCCTAGGGCGTGCTCCCGCCGCCCGGCAGTCGCGAGATGTAGTCGGCCAGCGCCTGCTGCTCCTCGGCCGACAATGCGACTGCCTCGACGCGTCCGCCGTGCGCGGGCCCAAAGTCCCGCAGCCGCGACAGCACATAGCGGTAGTGTTGCCCTCCGATACGGGGTGCCGACGCGACGTCGGACCCCGCGCCGTCCTCGCCGTGGCAGCCGGCACAGGCCCTGAGATAGGCGCTCTTCCCGGCCGCCAGGGAGCGGCCCTGTCCCTGCTCGGCGTGCGGGGCAACGGGCGCGCGCGCGAGGTAGGCGGCGAGATCGCGGATCGCGGGCGGACGATTGATGTCCGTCGCCCTCAGGGTATCCCGCATCGCCGGACCGTGCATCGCGGATCCTGGACGCTCGCCGCTCGCAAAGCCCCTCAGCTGCTCGATGAGATAGGCCTCGCGCTGCCCGGCGAGTGCCGGGATCTCGCGCGGCCCGTCTCCCCAGGCGCGCGCGCCGTGGCAGGCGACGCAGTGACGCAGATACAGCACCTCGCCGTGCTGCGGATCCGGGGCGCCGCTCGCAGACGGAGGCGCCGCGGCCGCCATGCCGGCCAGGGCCACCGGCAACACGATCGACGCGAGTGCCAGCGTCCTAGGATCCATGGAGCTTGGCCGCCGCGATCCCGGCCAGAACACGCTCAGGGGTCATCGGGAGGCGCAGCTGCCGCGCGCCAGTCGCATCGAACACTGCATTGGCGATGACCGCACCCACGATCGTGATCGGCGGCTCGCCGCCGCCCTGTGGCGCGAGCCCGTCGTTGCGCACCAGGATCGCCTCGATGCGCGGCACGGCGGAGAAGCGCGGGAGGTGATAGGAGCCGAAATTCCGGTCGAGGATGTCGCCGCCGCGGAAATGCAGCTCCTCCGACAGGGCGTAGCCGAGACCCATCGTGACGCCGCCCTCGATCTGCATGCGTGCGCCCTCCGGATTCACGACGATGCCGAGGTCCTCGGCGCAGACCACGCGCAGCACTCGTACGCCGCCCTGCGCCGGGTCGACCGCCACCTCGGCGCAGGCGGCCACGTAACTGCCGGCGTCGGTGGCGCAGGCGATGCCGCAGCCGCGCCCGCTCGGCGCGGCGGCCGCTTGCCAGCCGAAGCCCGCGGCGGCGGCCTCGAGCACCGCCCGCATGCGCGCATCGCTCAGGTGGCGCAGCCGGAACTCGAGCGGGTCCGAGCCGCACGCGGCCGCCATGATGTCCATCTGCGACTCGATCGCGAACACATTCATGTTGGCACCGGGAGCACGCCACGGACCGACCTCGAACGGATGCAGCTGCTGCGGCGCCGGCGATTGCTCGTAGGACATGCCGCCGCCGCAGCGGATGCGCAGGTCGGGAATGTCGTACACGTGCGCCGTGCCGCGCTCGCCGGCCCCGTAGCCGGTGAAGTCCCAGAAGGCTGCGCGCCGCCCGGCATCGACGCCCGAAACGATGGTGACCACCGCCGCCGGATCGAATCGATCGAAGAAGAACTCCTCGCTCCGGTCCCACGCGACCTGCACCGGCCGGCCGCAGAGCTGCGCGAGGCGCGCGGCCTCGACCGCCTGACGATCGGCGCTCTTGCCCCCGAAGCCTCCGCCGAGAAACGGCGTAATCACCCGCACCGCCTCCGGGGCGAGCCCGAGCGCGTGCGCGATGTGATCGCGTGTCGGGAAGGGTGTCTGCGTCGATGCCCAGACCGTCGCCCGTCCCGCGGAGACCTCGGCGAGCGCCGCGTGCGGCTCGAGCGGCGCGTGGGCGACGTAGCCCTTGTGATAGGTGGACTCGAAGACGCGCGCGGCGCGTGGGCGCGCCGCCAAAACGTCGCCGCGATGCGCGCTTTCGGTGAGCGCGGCCCCTGATTTTGCCAGGTGCTCGAAAATGCCGTCCTGGTCCGGCCCCGCCTCCTGCGGAAGCTGCCACTGCGCCCTGAGCGCCGCGAGCGCCTCGCCCGCGCGCTGTGGATCGGCATGCAGCACCGCCACCAGATCGTCCCGCCGCACGACGGTCACGCCGCCGACGGCCTCCGCGCCCGACGTGTCGACGCTCTGCAGCTGTGCCCGGTGGACTGGCGGGCGCAGAATGCGCGCGTACAGCTGTCCGGGGAGGCGCATGTCGGCGGCGTACTTCGCCTCACCCGTGACCTTGGCGCGCGCATCGAGCCGCATCGCCGGGCGCCCCATGACCTCAAAGTCCGCGGCGGCCTTCAACACCGTCGCCGCATCCACGCGCCGCAGCAGTCGCTGGCCCCGCGCGAGCTCCGCGTAGCTCACGTGTCGCGACGGGGCGTCCTTCACCGAAACGATTCCCGTACGCACGCTCAGCCGATCGGGAGACACCGCCAGGCGCGCCGCCGCGAGCCCCGTGAGGACCGAGCGCGCTTCCGCGGCCGCGGCGCGCAGCGCCGGCCCGAACATGCGCGTGGTCATTGAGCCGAAGGTTCCCATGTCCCAGGGGCAGCGGTCGGTGTCGCCGAGCACCATGTCGATCGACCCGAGGTCGACGCCGAGTTCCTCGGCCGCCATCTGCGCGAGCGAGGTCATTACGCCCTGGCCCATCTCGACCTTCCCCGAGAACACGGCGACGCGGCCATCGGCCCCGATCAGCAGATAGGCGTCGACATCCTCGGGGTAGCGCGGCCAGCGGTTCTGGGCGAGGGACGGCAGCGCGGCGCAGCCCACGCACACGAGGATCCCCCCGCCCGCCAGCCGGAAGAACTCGCGCCGGCTGAGCCCGCGCGGCTCGCTCACGGGCTTCTCTCCGCACCGGCGGCGACGGACTCGATCGCCGCGAGGATGCGCTGGTGCGCGCCGCAGCGGCACAGCTGGTGCTCCATGGCGGCGGCGATCGCCTCGCGCGCGGGATGCGGGGTGGCAGCGAGCAGTGCGTGCGCAGTCAGGACCATGCCCGGAGTGCAGTAGCCGCACTGCAGCGCCCCGTGATCGATGAACGCCTGCTGCAAGGGGTGGAGGCCCCCGTTCCGGGCGACACCTTCGATCGTCACCACCTCGCGCCGCTCGACCTCTGCGAGCGTGGTCACGCAGGAGCGCGTGGCGCGCCCGTCCACCAGCACGGTGCAGGCGCCGCAGGCACCCACGCCGCAGCCATACTTGGTGCCGGTCAGCCCCTGCTCGCCCCGCAGCGCCCAGAGCAGGAGCCTCTCCGGGCGCGCCTCGAGGGCCACGGGACGGCCGTTGAGCGTGAAATGGATCGCCGCCGCGGCCATAGGATCGCCTCCAGCTTTGGCCACGCTAATTACGAATGTCCGGCGGGTACATAGGCACAAGAGCGTATGCGCCGAGCGGCGGCCCCGCAGCACAATTATCCGGCATGGCACGTGTCGCAATCGTTACGGGAGGCGTATCCGGAATCGGCGCAGCCACCTGCCGGGCGCTGCAGAAGGCCGGCTACGAGGTGGCGGCGACCTTTGCCTCCGACGTGACAGCCGCGCGGCGGCTGCGCGAGGAGACCGGTATTCCGGTGTTCCAGTGGAACGTCGCGGACTTCGAAGCCTGTCAGAAGGGAGTAGCCGAGATCGTGCGCACGCTGGGTCCGGTGGACGTGCTGGTCAACAACGCCGGCATCACCCGCGACGCGAGCCTGCACAAAATGAGCTACGAGCAGTGGCGCGGGGTGATCGACGTGAATCTCGGCGGCTGCTTCAACATGTGCCGCGCGGTGATCGGCCCGATGCGCGAGCGCGGCTACGGGCGCATCGTCAACGTCAGCTCGGTCAACGGCCTCGCCGGTCAGTTCGGGCAGACGAACTACGCCGCCACCAAGGCCGGCATCATCGGCTTCACCAAGGCGCTCGCCCTGGAAAGCGCCAGCCACGGA
>JASHQW010000304.1 GCA_030038875.1 Gammaproteobacteria bacterium
ACGCGGGATCTCCATCCATCTCACCAGCGACGAGGAGGTGGCGCATGCCTTCGCGGTGGCCCGCGAGCATTCGCGCTCGGTGATCGTCGAGACGTTCCTCGAGGGCGACGATCATCGCCTGCTGGTGGTGAACGGCGTGCTGGTGGCGGCAACGCGCCGCACTCCCGGGCACGTAGTCGGCGACGCTGAGCACACGGTCAGACAGCTCATCGACATCGTGAACCAGGACCCGCGCCGCGGCGTCGGCCACGAGAAGGTGCTGACCCGGCTCGAGCTAGACGCGCAGGCGCACAAGGTGCTGGAGCGCGCCGGGCTCACCGCCGACTCGGTGCCGGCCAAGGGGGCGGTCGTGGCGCTGCGCTCGACGGCCAACCTGTCCACCGGCGGAACCGCCACCGATGTCACCGACATCATCCATCCCGACAACCGGGAGATGGCCGAGCGCGCCGTGCGCGCCATCGGCCTCGACGTCGGCGGGGTGGACTTCCTGTCGCAGAACATCGCCGAGAGCTACCGCCAGATCGGCGGCGGCATCTGCGAAGTCAACGCCGCGCCTGGCTTCCGCATGCACGTGGCCCCGAGCGAGGGCACGCCGCGCGACGTCGCTGCGCCGGTGCTCGACATGCTGTTCCCGCCGGGCTCGCCGGCGCGCGTGCCGATCGCGGCGATCACCGGCACCAACGGCAAGACCACGACGGCGCGCATGCTGGCGCACATCGCCAAGATGGCGGGCCTCACCCCGGGGCTCACCACCACCGACGGCGTATACATCGACGGCCAGCGCACCGTAGCCGGCGACATGACCGGGCCGATGTCCGCGCGCATGGTGCTCGCCGACCCGCAGATCGACATCGCGGTGCTCGAGACCGCGCGCGGCGGACTGCTGCGTGCCGGCATGGGCGTCAACGAGGTCAACGTCGGCGCCGTACTCAACGTGCAGCCGGACCACCTGGGGCTGAAGGGCATCGAGACGCTCGAGCAGCTCGCGGAGGTGAAGCGCATCGTCGTCGAGGTGGCGAGCGACTCTGCGGTGCTGAACGCCGACGATCCGCTGGTCATGAGGATGTCCGGCTACACCGAGGCCAAGCACATCTGCTACGTGACCATGAATCCGCAGCACAGCCTGGTGCGCGAGCACATCCGCGCCGGCGCGCGCGCCTGTGCGCTGGAAGCGGGCGTCAACGGTCAGATGATCACGCTCTACGACCGCGGCAGCCACATACCGCTGCTCTGGACCCACCTGATCCCGGCGACGCTCGAGGGCCGCGCCACGCACAACGTGCAGAATGCGATGTTCGCCGCGGCCATGGCCTTCTCCCTCGGCATGAAGCTGGATGCGATCCGCCAGGGCCTGCGCACCTTCGACTCGACGTTTTTCCAGGCGCCGGGCCGCATGAACATCTTCAGCGAGCACCCCTTCAAGGTACTGCTCGACTACGGACACAACGCGCACGCAGTGGGTGTGATGTGCGCGCTCGCCCAGCGGCTCGACGTCACCGGCCGCCGCATCGTGGTGCTCGCCGGTCCCGGCGACCGGCGCGACGAGGACCTGGCGGCGATCGCGCGCGCGGCCGCGGGCCGTTTCGATCATTACATCTGCCGCCGCGACGATGGCCTGCGAGAGCGCGGGCCCGACGAGGTGCCGCGCATCCAGGCCGCGGCGCTGCGCGAGGCCGGGGTTCCCGGGGAGGCGATCAGCGTCATCCCCGACGAGCAGCAGGCGATTGACGCGGCGCTCAACATGGGACGGCAGGGCGATCTGCTGCTGATCTTCGCCGACGCGCTGACGCGCTCGTGGAAGCAGATCACGAAGTTCAGGCCCCAGGGCGCGGCCGCCGCCGCGGTGCGCGGCGGAGGTAACGGCCGCTTTGCCACGGCGCCCGCCGCTGACGGCGCAGCCGGGGAGCGCGACGCGGGGCCAACGCGCCAGGTGAGCGAGATCCCACCGCCCGCCATGGGTCTCGACGGATTGATCCGCGACGAGCGCGGAGTGCGTTTCGCGCCCGACGCCGAAGACTGACCGATGACCGCGCTGCCGTTCGACGCCTCGCGGCGTCTCACCGGCGCCAACCTGTTCTTTGTCTCGCCCGGGGCGGTGCTCGAGCTCGCCGGCGTCGATCCCGAGGCGCAGCTTCTTGAGGCGTGGCGCACGCGCGTCGAGCGCGTGCGCGCCGCGCTCGGCTGGCGCATGCCGGACGTGGTCGCCCGGCCTCACGCCCGCGGCGCATCGCTCGCGCTGGCCGCGCCCGTCGATCAGCTGCTGGTGGCGACCGAAGTGAACGAGTGGGCGCTGTGCGCGGCGCTCGTGGCGCGTGAGCCGGCGCGCTGGGGCGGCCTCGAGCGCTCGCTCGCGGCGGCGGCGCTCGAGAGCGCGGCCGATCCTGCTGCGGTCATCCCGCCGGTAGTGGAGGAGACGGCAGCGCTCGCGCGTCTGGCGCTGCTGGCTGCCCGCGAGGCACGAGCGGATCTCTCGCAGCTCCTCGCGGCTGCCGCAGCCCATTCCCTGCCCTCTGTGCTCGATGAGACGCTGCTCACGCTCGGGGCCGGTGCGGGCGGGCGCGACTTCGAGCTCGCCTCGCTCCCGGACGCGGCCGCGGTCGACTGGAGCGCGCTGCACGACATCCCGACCGCGGTCGTGACTGGCTCAAACGGCAAGACCACCTCGGTGCGGCTGCTCGCAGCCTGCGGCGAGGCCCACGGCTGGCCGAGCGCCTACTGCTGCACCGACGGCGTGTTCCTCGGCGGCACGGTGCTCACGAGCGGCGACTATGCCGGGCCGCTCGGCGCGCGGCTGGTGATGCGCGAGCGCCGCGCCCAATGCGCCATCGTCGAGACGGCACGCGGCGGGATCCTGCGCCGCGGGATTGCGCTCAACCACGCGCATGTCGCGCTCGTCACCAACGTGAGTCCCGACCACTTCGGCGAGTACGGCATCGACGATCTCGACGGGCTCGCCGACGTCAAGCTCTCGGTGGCGGGCGTGCTCGGGCCCGAGGGGCTTCTGGTGCTGAACGCCGATGACGAGCGGCTGGTGGCGAAGGCGCGGGGCCTTGCGGGCCGCTTCGGCCGCGCCCCCCAGCTCGCCTGGTTTGCGCTGGACGCCGACGCCGTGCTCCTCGGCGGGCATCGCGCGCTTGGCGGCGCCACCTGCGGGGTGCGCGCGGGTCAGCTCGTGCTGAGCCTTGGGGCGGATGAGTACGACCTCGGAGCGGTGAGCGCCATGCCGCTCACCGTCGGCGGCAGCGCCGGCTACAACATCGCGAACCTCGCGGGAGCCGCCCTCGCGGCCGCAGCGCTCGGCGTGCCGCCGGCGATCATCGCGGCGGTGTTCGCGCGCTTCGGAGCGAGCGTCGCCGACAACCTCGGGCGCATGATGCGCTTCGAGCGCCGCGGGGTGCGGATCCTCGTCGACTATGCCCACAACGCGGAAGGGCTGCGCGGCCTCCTCGAGGTGGCCGAGCACCTGCGAGCGCGTGAGGGCAGGCTCGGCACGCTGCTCGGACACGCCGGCAACCGTCAGGATGCGGAGATCGAGGCCCTGGCGCAAGTCGCTGCGGGCTTTCATCCCGGGCTGGTGGTGGTCAAGGAGAACGAGGCGCACCTGCGCGGGCGGGCGCCGGGAGAGATTCCGCGCATCCTCCACGCGGCGCTCCTCCGGGAGGGTATGCCCGAGTCCGCGCTGCCCGTGTGCACGAGCGAGCTCGAGGCGGTGCGCTGCGCGCTCGAGTGGGCGCGTCCGGGGGACGTGCTCGCGCTGCCGGTGCATTCGGCGGCGGCGCGCGCGGCGGTGCTCGAGCTGCTCGCGGAGTAACCGGGCGGCCGCCGCTAGCCTGGAACGGCGTGCAGCGTGCTGTAGCCGTTCCAGATGATCTCGATGCCGATGCACATGAGGATGAACGCCGACAGGCGCACCAGCACCTCGAGGCCGGTGGCGCCCAGCAGCCGCGCGATATTCTCGGCGAAGCGATAGGCGAGATAGATGCTGAGCCCGATGGCGATGAGGCCGCCGAGCGCGCCGGTCGCATGCTCGGCGAGCTGCGAGAGCTGCGGGAAGCCGGCGGGCTTGCGGCTGCCGATGGTGATGGCCACCGACATGGAGCCCGGACCGACCGTGAGTGGCATGGTGAGCGGATAGAAGCTGCCGATCTTGCGCCCGGGAGCCGCCTGCGGTCCGGCGCCGACGGCGTGCTCGGACAACTCCTCGGCGGAGAGCAGCTTCCAGCCGAGCGCGGTCACGACCAGGCCGCCGGCGATGCGCACCACCGGCAGCTCGATGCCGAACACCTCGAGCAGCCACGGGCCGAGCGCCATCGACCCGAGCAGCAGCGCGAAGCCGTTGGTTGCGGCCTTGCGCGCCAGCTTGCGCCGCTCCTCGCTCGACAGTCCCGCGGTGAGCCCGAGGAAGAAGGGCGCGGATTCCAGCGGGTTGACGATGGGGAAGAGCCCCGCGAAGGTCAGCAGAAAGGCGCTCGCAACCGCGTTCATGGGTGCGGGGCCGCGAGCAGCTGGTCGATGAGAGTCTCGACGGGCCGAGCCGTGCCGTCGCCGACGTGCAGCTCGCCGACGGCGCGCCCGTGAACGAGGCCGTCGCGGCCGATAAGATAGAACGCGGGCCAGTACTGATTGCCGAGCGCGTTCCAGTAGGAGTAGTCGCCGTCGATCATGACCGGATAGCGGATGCCGAGCCGCGCCACGGCGGCGCGCACGTTGTCGGGCGAGCGCTCATCGCGCAGCTCAGGGGTGTGCACTGCGACTACCACGAGTCCCGCGGCGGCTTTGTCGTGCGCGATCCTCTCGACCCACGCACGCGAATTCAGGCAGTTGACGCACTCGAAGGCCCAGAACTCGACCAGCACCACCTTGCCGCGCAGCTTCGCGAGCTCGAGCGGCGCGCTGTTGAGCCACTCGGCGGACTCTCTGTGGGTGAACTCGGGGGCGGGGAAGGGCTGCTGCTCGGCGGCGCCGCTGCAGGCGACGCCGCAGGCGGTGAGCACCACCGTGAGCACCGCCCGGGCGGCCAGTCTCACGACGCGCATGCTCTGTCGCCTTTCATATACCATCCGGCCCAATGCTCGGGCCCAGTATGAACGGCAAAACCTGCCTCGTCACCGGGGCAACTCACGGCATCGGCCTCGCAACGGCGCGGGCGCTGGCCGCAGCCGGCGCCACCGTCCTGGTGCACGGGCGCGATGCCGGGCTCGGCGCCGCGGTCGCCGCCGACATCGGCCGCGAGAGCGGCAACCCCGCGGTGCGCTTTGTCCGCGCGGACTTCCTGCACCTCGACGACGTGCGCGAGCTCGCCACCGAGCTCATGCGGCTGCCGCGCCTCGACGTCCTCATCAACAATGCCGGGCTCATCGACGCCCAGCGACGCTGCACCGCCGAGGGTTATGACGCCACCTTCGGCGTCAACCACCTGGCGCCGTTCCTGCTCACGAACCTGCTGCTCGGGAAGCTCACGCAGTCGGCTCCTGCCCGCATCATCGTGGTCGCCTCCGAGGCACACCGGCGGGCAGGATGGCTCGACTTCGGCGATCTCATGAACACGCGGGTTGGGTACCTGCGTGCCTACGGGCGCTCGAAGCTCGCGAACCTCCTCTTCGTGCGCGCCCTCGCGCGCCGCCTGAAGGGAAGTGCTGTCACCGTGAACGCCGCGCATCCCGGCGTCGTCAGGAGCCAGCTGTTCCGCGGCCTGCCGGCGCCGGTGCGCTTCGCGCTCGCGACCGCGCTGCGGCCCTTCACGCGCTCGCTCGAGCAGGGCGCGCGGACCCCTATCTATCTCGCCACGGCACCCGAGGTCGAGGGCCAGTCGGGCGGTTACTACCGCGATTGCCGCCGCATCGAGCCGAGCCCGGCTGCGCGCTGCGACGAGGCGGCCGCGCGGCTCTGGAGCGAGAGCGTGCGCCTCACGGCGCTCGCGCACGCATGAGCCGGGCGTTCACCCGCGAGTCGGACGACGATCCGGGCAGGCTGCCGGAGCGCACCATCAGCAGCCACCCGAATCTCGTCACTCCAGGCGGGCTCGCCGCCATCGAGGCGCGGGTACGCGGCCTCGAGAATGAGCTGGCGGCGGCGCGCGCCGGCGGCGACAGCACCCAGCGCGCGCGCATCGAGCGCGACCTGCGCTACTTCACGCAGCGGCTCGCGACCGCGCGCGTCGTCCCGCCGGCGGCCGCACCCGAGCGCGTGCGCTTCGGGGTGCAGGTCACGCTGCGCGGCGCAAGCGGCGCCGAGCAGTCGTTCCGCCTGGTGGGCGAGGACGAGGCGGACGCGGCACGCGGGCTCTTGAGCTGGGTGTCGCCTCTCGGGCAGGCGCTGCTGGGTCAGGCGGTGGGAGAGATGGTGCGCTTTCAGCAGCGCGAGCTCGAGATCGTGAGGATCGAGCCGTGATCTCCCCGCTCTAGAAGTGTCGCGACAAGTACAGCACACCGCTGTCGATCTTGTAGAAGCTGTCGGGGCGGTTGGCGGGAGGGTCGCTCGGCAGCAGCTTGTCGCGGGCGATGTTCTGCCCGTGGCGGAAATCGAGACCTAA
>JASHQW010000305.1 GCA_030038875.1 Gammaproteobacteria bacterium
AGCCCGAGGAGCCGCGAGTGCGCCACCACCAGCGCCTCCTCGGCGAACGAGGCCGGTGCGTGCACCGCGAGGGTGTCGAGGCCGTGGCGCTTGAGCGCCGCCTCGAAGGCCGCGCGCGCGGCCCGCTCCGCCTCGCCGAGCTCCCGGCGGCGCTCGCGCAGCTGCGCGAGCTGGCGGCGGATCTCGCCGGCCAGGAGGATGCACTTCTCATCGAGCAGCCGGTAGCCTTCCTGCACCAGCTGCTGCTCGTCCTTGAGCTCCAGCAGCGCCACGCGGGTGGTGGCGAGCTCGCGCCGCGGCTCAGGCACGCGCGCCACCGTTGAGATAACGCTCGACCTGCTGCGGCTTGAGCCGGGTCAGCTCGGCCGCGGGCAGCGCCCGCAGCAGCTCCCACCCCAAGGCCAGGCTCTCCTCGAGCGAGCGCGCTTCCTCCTGGCGCACGAAGCGCTGCTCGAACGCCGTGCCGAACTCGAGGAAGCGCCGGTCGACCGGCGGCAGGCTGTCCTCGCCCATGACGCTCGCCAGCACCCGCACGCGCATGGCGCGCGCGTAGCTGGCAAAGAGCTGATTCGCGAGCGCCGGATGATCGGCGTCGGTGTAGCCGGCGCCGATGCCGGAGTTCATGAGGCGCGACAGGCTCGGTAGCACGCGCACCGGCGGGTAGACGCCGGCGCGATCGAGATCGCGATCGAGGACGATCTGGCCCTCGGTGATGTAGCCGGTGAGATCCGGAACCGGATGGCCGATGTCGTCGTTGGGCATGGTGAGGATCGGCAGCTGCGTCAGCGTGCCCGGCAAACCCTGGATGCAGCCGGCGCGCTCGTAGAGGCTCGCGAGATCTGAGTACATGTAACCGGGATAGCCCTTGCGCGCCGGCAGCTCGCCGTGGCTCGCCGAGACCTCGCGCAGCGCCTCGCAGTAGTTGGTCATGTCGGTCATGATGACGAGCACGTGCCGGCCTTCGACGAAGGCCAGGTACTCGGCGGCGGTGAGCGCGTAGCGCGGCGTGAGCAGCCGCTGCGTCGCCGGCTCGTGGGCGAGATTGAGAAACATGGCGGTGTGCTCGAGCGCGGCGCTCGTCGCCATCGCCTCGCGGAACGCCTCCGCGGTGTCGTGCGACACTCCCATGCCGACGAAGACGATGGCGAAGTCCCCCTCGGTTCCGCGGCGCAGCCGCGCGTGCAGTGCGATCTCGGTGGCGAGCCGGTCGTGCGGCAGGCCGGCGCCTGAGAACAGCGGCAGCTTCTGTCCCCGCACCAGGCTGTTCATGAGATCGATGGTGGAGACTCCGGTCTCGATGAAGTCGCGCGGCAGTGCGCGCGCCGCCGGATTGATCGACAGCCCGTCGATGCGCATGCGGGCCGCGGACGGGATGGGCGCGCCGCCGTCGGTCGGGCGGCCGATGCTGTCGAAGGTGCGCCCGAGCAGGCCCGGGCCGACGCCGAACAGCAGCGGCTCGTTGCGCACCCGGATGCGCGTGTCGTGCACTCCGAGCCCGACGGTCGACTCGAGCACCTCGACCACGATCGTCTGCTCATCGAGCGCGGCCGCGCGGCCAACGCGGATCGAGCCGTCGCTCCCCTGAACCTCGACGCAGGCGTTGAGCCCGAGCTCCACGGTCCGCTCCAGATAGAGCAGCGGGCCCTCGATGCGGCGCACGGCGCCCCCGAGTGTGGCTTCAGCGCGCACCGGCATGCTCCCGCGACAGGGCGTCGAAGTCGTGCTCGAGCTGCTGCCAGAGCGCGCGGATGCCGGCGAGCTGCTGCTCGCCGTACTCCTCGCCGATGCGCTGCAGCGTGAGGCGCACGGGAAGGTTGGCCACGTCATCGGGCGGTACGCCCGCATCGACCGCGCTGCGCGCCAGGTCGAGGAAGCGCACGACGATTCCGAGAATCGCCGTCTGCCGCTGCGGCGAGCAGTAGCGGTCGACCTCGGAGAATGAGGACTGGCGCAGCACTGCATCGTTCGCCAGCTCGGCGCACAGCAGCGTCAGCTGCTGCGCGGGAGGCAGCGCGTCCTTGCCGACGATGCGGGCCATGCGCTCGAGGTGCACCTGTGCCTGCAGCAGCTCGAGCACCCGCCGCCGCTGCATCAGCCAGTCGGGGTTTCCCTGCACCTGCCACCAGCTCGCGAGGCTTTCCACGTCCGCGCTGTAGGACTGCAGCGGGTGGATGGCCGGATAGAAGCGCGCCTGGGCGCGCTCGCGGTCGAGCGCCCAGAAGCTGCGCACGCAGCGGCGAGTGTTCATGGTCACGGGCTCGGAGAAGTCTCCCGCCGGCGGGCTGACCGCGCCGATGATTGTGACCGAGCCCTCCGCCCCGCCGAGCGTCTGGAAGCGCCCGGCGCGCTCATAGAACTCCGCCAGCCGCGAGGCGAGGTAGGCGGGATAACCCGATTCGCCGGGCAGCTCGCCGAGCCGGCCGCTCACCTCGCGCAGCGCCTCGGCCCAGCGGCTGGTCGAGTCGGCCATCAGCGCCACGTGCAGGCCCTGGTCGCGGTAGTACTCCGCCACGGTGATGGCGGTATAGATGCTGGCCTCGCGGGCCGCGACCGGCATGTTGGAGGTATTGGCGATGATCACGGTGCGCTCCATCAGGCGGCGCCCGGTGCGCGGATCCTCGAGCTTCGGCAGCTCATCGAGCACTTCCGCCATCTCGTTGCCGCGCTCGCCGCAGCCGACGTAGACGATGATGTCGGCGTCCGACCATTTGGCGAGCGCCTCCTGCAGCACCGTCTTGCCGGTCCCGAAGCCGCCGGGAAGCGCCGCGCGCCCGCCGCGCGCCACTGGAAACAGCGTGTCGAGAATCCTCTGTCCGGTGATCATCGGTCCGGCGACCGCGAGCCGCGAGGCGAAGGGCCGCGGCCGGCGTACCGGCCAGTGGTGTATGAGCGAGATGGCCTGGGTACCCCCATCGGCACCGCTGACACGGCACACGGGGTCGTCGGGCCCGTATTCGCCCGGCGCGGCCATCCAGATCACGGTACCGGCGATGCCGGGCGGGGCGAGCAGCGGTTCCGTGCGGGACCCGGCGATCGTCGCCGCGCGCTGCCCGGCCTCGAGGCGCTCCCCGACCTTGACCGACGGCACGAAGCCGAAGCGCGGCGCCTGAGGCCGCGCCGCCTGCGGCGAGATGAATGCGCCGGAGGAGACATCGAGCGGACGCAGCAGCCCGTCGAAGATACGGCCGAGGAGTCCGGGGCCTAACGGCACCGACAGCGGGCGTCCCGTCCCGGCGACTTCATCCCCGGGCTTGAGCCCGGTCGTGTCCTCGTAGATCTGGGCCACGATCTCATCGCCGCTGAGCTGGATCACCTCTCCGGGCAAGGCGTGCGGGCCGACCGCGATCGCCTCGTGGACGTGAAACGTGTCCGCGGTGCGCGCGCGCAATACCGGCCCGCTGATCCAGCGGATGCGCCCGGCGCTCACGGCCGCTCAGCCGACACGGACGGCAGCCCTCCGTCCGCAGCCTGCTTGCCCGGCGGGCGCGCGGTGTCGAGGGCGCGATACTCGGAGAGGAAAGCGGCCTCCACTTCCTCGCGCGCGGCGAGCAGACCCGCCGCCGTGGCATCGAGACAGGCCCCAGGCGAGCGCACGCGCAGTCCCGCGCGCAGCTGCGAATCGAGCTGCCATTCGACCGCGCGCGCCCCGCCCGCGAGCGCGCGGCTCTCGCCGCGGCGGCGGTCCTCCGCCGAGACGCCCGGAGCGTGCTCGATGCGCCAGCTCTGCCCGGCGAGCAACTGCGCGGCCTCGCCGACCGCGGCGTGAATCCACTCGCTGCGCTGCGCATCGTTCCGCCAGCGGCTCTCGAGCACCGCCGCGACCGTCTCCCACATGTGCTTGAGGAGTGTGCGCGTCTCGAGTTGTGCACGCCGGCGCGACTCGAGCTCGGCACGCGCCTCGGCCTGCCGCAGGCCCTGCGCCATGCGGGCGCGCTCGCGGGCAACCGCCCGATGCAGGCTCTCGCGGGCTTCCGTGCGGGCGCTGCGCACGATCTCGAGCGATTGCGTGGCCGACTTGGCGCGGATCTCACCGGCGCGCCGCTCGCGGTGCTGATTCACGCGCTCGAGCATCGCCGCGACCTGCGCGTCGAGCACGCTCGCGGGCGCCGGGCTGCTCATGGCAACACCCCGAGCGCCCGGCGTGCCTCGGCCTCGAGATCCGGCGGCTCCTGTGCGTGCCTGAGATCGCGGATGACGAGGGTGAGCGGCGGAAAGGCCTCGAGCGCCGCCGCGAGGCGGGGCGCGGAGACTCGCACGGCCAACTGTGCCGTGATCATCACGATCTCTGCGCGTTGCAGTGCCTCCTGAAAGCGCGCCTCGACGTCCGCGGGACTGGCGATGGATACCTCGGCGCCGGCCAGCCGCCAGCCCACCGCCGTCAGCTCATCCGCGACCACCAGGACGTCCATGCTCAGCTGAGGCGGTTGAGGATCAGGATGGAGACGATCAGCCCGTAAATCGCGATGCCCTCGGCGAGCCCGACCAGCACCAGGACTCGTCCGAAAAGCTCGGGTTTCTCGGCGATCGCGCCGACGGCGGCGCTGCCGACGCGCCCGACGGCGTAACCGGCGCCGAGCGCCGCGAGAGCCGT
>JASHQW010000306.1 GCA_030038875.1 Gammaproteobacteria bacterium
AGGATCTCGGCCTCGTTCATGCCGAGCGCACGCAGGATGATCGTGACCGGGAGCTTGCGCCGCCGGTCGATGCGCGCAAACACGCAATCCTTCGGGTCGAACTCGAAGTCGAGCCAGGAGCCGCGGTAGGGAATGATGCGCGCGGAGAACAGGAGCTTCCCCGACGAATGAGTCTTGCCGCGGTCGTGATCGAAGAACACGCCCGGCGAGCGGTGCAGCTGCGAGACGATGACGCGCTCGGTCCCGTTGATGACGAAGGTGCCGTTATCGGTCATCAGGGGCAGCTCGCCGAGATAGACCTCCTGCTCGCGCACGTCCTTGACCGGCTTCTTGGCGCCGGCGGCTTCCTTATCGAGCACGATCAGGCGCACCTTGACGCGCAAGGGGGCCGCGTAGGTGAGCCCGCGCAGCTGGCATTCCTTGACGTCGAACACCGGCTCGCCGAGCCGGTAGCTCACGTACTCGAGAGAAGCGTTGCCGCTGTAGCTCGAGATCGGAAAGACGCTCTGGAACGCGGCGTGCAGTCCGATGCGCTCGCGCGCTTCCTCCGGCTTGTCGACCTGCAGGAAGGTGCGGTACGAATCGAGCTGAATGGCGAGCAGATACGGCGTATCGAGAATGCTCGCCTGCTTGCCAAAGTTCTTGCGGATGCGCTTCTTCTCGGTGAAGGAGTAAGCCATTCGGAGGTCACCTCATCAATTTGGCTGAAAGTCGCCTGCGGCGCTTTCAGCAAGCCAACTCATCAACTCTTTCCAGCTCGCGGGCGAAAGACGCGACTTTCGCCCGCTACACAGCTGGCTCATACGCCAGCCACAAAAACCACCCCCCACCGCCCACGGGCGGCCGCGACCGCACCGCGGACGGAGAGGGGGAGGCGCATCGAGGTCTACTTGACCTCCACCTTCGCGCCGGCGTCCTCGAGCTTCTTCTTCATCGTTTCGGAATCGGCCTTGGAAACGCCCTCCTTGACGGTCGAGGGCGCGCCCTCCACCAGGTCCTTCGCTTCCTTGAGGCCGAGGCCGGTGATCTCGCGGATCACCTTGATCACGGTCACCTTCTTATCCGCCGGATACTCCTTGAGGGAGACGGTGAACTCGGTCTTCTCCTCGGCCGGAGCGGCCGCGGCGGCGCCGGCAGCGCCCGCTGCCGCAGCGACGGCTACGGGGGCGGCGGCGCTGACGCCAAACTTCTTCTCCATGTCGGAAACGAGTTCCATGACCTCGAGAAGAGTCATCTTGGAAATTGCATCGAGGATTTCGTCTTTGTTGACAGCCATGTGAGTCTCCAAAAAATTGTTTGCTGACAGTTAAGCGCCCGCGGCCTGCTTCTGGTCGCGAACCGCGGCGACGGTGCGGGCGAGCTTCGCAGCCGGTGCGGCGAGCGTGCCAACGAGTTTCTGCACCGGCGCCTTCAACACGCCGAGCAGCATCGACAACGCCTGCTCGCGAGTCGGCAGACTCGCCACCTTCTCGAGATCCCCGCCGGGCAGCACCTGCCCGCCGAGCGACACGAGGGTCGCCACGAGCTTCTCGTGGGCCTTGGCGAAGTCCTTCACCACGCGCGCGGCCGCGCCCGGATCGTCCTTCGAAAAGGCCAGCACCAGAGGCCCCTTGAGCTTCGGTCCCAGCGGCTCGAACGACGTGCCGGCGAGCGCCTTGCGTGCCAGCGTGTTCTTCACCACACGCATGTACACGCCCTGCTTTCTCGCCTTGGCGCGCAGCTCGGTCATCTGCGAGACCGTCAGCCCGCGGTACTCGGCGGCCACGACCGACTGGGCCTTTTGAGCCACAGCGGCCACTTCCGCTACGAGCGCCTTCTTGTCTTCCAGGTTGAGTGCCATTCATCTCTCCTCATCGCCTGAAGATCACTTCAAAGCCGCGCATCCTTAGCGCCGCTTCACCCTTGTGACGGTGACCTCCACGCCCCGAGGAGCTCCTCGATGCCGTGAGCGGTTCACCATCTGCGCAGGCGGTCCATTAAGAGGGCCGCGGGCCGTCAGCACCCGTTCCCTCGCCTGCGGTCTTCGATGATGGCCGGCGCCGTGAGCGCGCCGGCCCGCACCAAAATCTTCCAACCCCTTCATGTACGGGGTTGCGTCTTGCGCAACCCCGTAAGTCCCGCGCGCGCAAGCGCGCGTATCAAAGAGTCCCAGAATCGACGCGCACGCCCGGCCCCATGGTCGAGGACAGCGTGACGCGCTTTAAATACACACCCTTCGAAGAGGCGGGCTTCGCCTTCTGCAGGTCCGCGATCAACGCGTGCAGGTTCTCCTTCAGCGCGTTGACCTCGAAGCTCGCCTTGCCGATCGTGCAGTGAACGATGCCGGCCTTGTCGACCCGGTAAGTCACCTGGCCGGCCTTGGCGTTCTTCACCGCGGTCGCCACGTCCGGCGTCACCGTGCCGACCTTGGGGTTCGGCATAAGGCCACGGGGACCCAGAATCTGGCCCAGCTGGCCGACGATACGCATGGCATCCGGCGAGGCGATGACGCGATCGAAGTTGATCTCGCCGGCCTTCACCTGGGCCGCGAGATCCTCGAGTCCGACGATGTCGGCGCCGGCGGCCTTGGCCGCATCCTGGTTCTTGCCGGAGGTGAACACCGCCACGCGCACCGTCTTGCCGGTACCGTGCGGCATCACCGTCGAGCCGCGCACCTGCTGGTCGGACTTGCTGGCGTCTATCCCTAAATTCACGGCCGCATCGACCGTCTCGGCGAACTTGGCGGTGGCGAACTGCTTCACCAGCTTGATCGCCTCCTCGACCGGATAGGCCTTGCCCGGAGCGATCTTGTCCTTCCAGGCCTTCACTTTCTTCGAGAGGGCCATGGCTACTTCACTCCTTCCACGTCGACGCCCATGCTGCGGGCCGAGCCCGCAATGGTGCGCACCGCTGCGTCGAGGTCCGCGGCGGTGAGGTCGGGCTGCTTGAGCTTGGCGATCTCTTCCAGCTGCTTGCGCGAGATCTTGCCAACCTTGGCCGTATTGGGGGTGCCGGAGCCTTTTTCAATACCGATCGCCTTGCGGATCAGCACCGCCGCCGGCGGCGTCTTCATCACGAAGGTGAAGCTGCGGTCCGAATACACGGTGATCACCACCGGAATCGGCAGGCCCTTCTCCATCTTCTGGGTCTGGGCGTTGAACTGCTTGCAGAACTCCATGATGTTCACGCCCTGCTGGCCCAGCGCCGGCCCGATCGGGGGCGAGGGGTTGGCAGAGCCTGCCGGCACCTGCAGCTTGACGTAGCCCTGTACTTTCTTAGCCATCGATACCTCTCCTTAAGGTTCCGGCGCCTTTTGGGCTCCCTTTAAAAGGATCTCAGGTTGAAACGCGGCTTACGCCGACCTCAGGCCTTCTCGACCTGCGAGAAATCCAGCTCCACGGGCGTCGAGCGCCCCAGAATCTGCACTGCCACCTGCAGGCGATTCTTCTCGTAGTTGACGCTCTCGACGACGCCGTTGAAGTCGTTGAACGGCCCGTCGACCACGCGCACCACCTCGCCCGGCTCGAACAACACCTTCGGCCGCGGCTTGTCCACGCCCTCTTCCACGCGGCGCAGGATCTGGTTCGCTTCCTTGTCGGTGATCGCCGCCGGCCTCTCGGGACTGCCGCCGATGAAGCCGAGCACCTTCGGCACATCGCGCACCAGGTGCCAGGTCTCCTCGTCCATCTCCATCTGCACCAGCACGTAGCCGGGGTAGAACTTGCGCTCGCTCTTTCGCTTCTGGCCGTCGCGCATCTCGACGACTTCCTCGGTCGGCACGAGAATCTCGCCGAAACGCTCAGCGAGGCCCGCGCGCTGGATGCGCTCCTTCAGCGACTCCGCCACCCGGTGCTCGAAGTTCGAATACGCATGCACCACGTACCATCTGAGCGCCACGATCAGCCCCCCTGCCCCGTCAGTGTCTTCGTGGCCCAGGCGAGCACGAGATCCAGCAGCCAGAAAAAGATTCCGAAAACGATCACGAAGCCGAACACGACGAGCGTCGTCATGCCGGTCTCCTGGCGCGTCGGCCACACGATCTTGCGCAGCTCGACCCGTGCGAGCGTCACGAACTCGCGGAACGCCCGGCCGTACGCCGAGAACGCCACCACCAGCGCGCCGAGCACCAGGCTCCCGAGCACCGGCATCCAGCGGACCCAGGTCGCCTGGGTCGCGAGGTAGTAATAGCCGGCGACGCCCGCGATCACGATCACGATCGCAGCGTAGAGCTTCGCCTTGTCCGCCGTACCCGCGTCCTGAATTTTGATCTCGTCTGTCATATCAACTCATGGCAGGCCAGGAGGGAATCGAACCCCCAACCTGCGGTTTTGGAGACCGCCGCTCTGCCAATTGAGCTACTGGCCTAGCCTTAAACTATGGGCTGAAATCGCCTGCGGCGATTTCAGCGGACATCACTTCGTCGACCGCCGGCAAAAAGCGCGGTTTTTGCCGGCTGCGCATCACTCCTGGCAAGCCGGTGAGGCTCGCCGGGATACTCCTTACTTCAGGATCTTCGCCACGACGCCGGCGCCGACGGTCTTGCCGCCCTCGCGGATCGCAAAGCGCAGCCCCTGGTCCATCGCAATCGGGCTGATCAGCTCGATCGTCATCTTGATGTTGTCCCCGGGCATCACCAT
>JASHQW010000307.1 GCA_030038875.1 Gammaproteobacteria bacterium
CTCCTGGAAGCGCGAGTCGGCGACGTTGAGCAGCGCCATGATGATCTCCTCGTCGGTGCGGCCGCGCAGGTCCGCGATCCCGTATTCGGTGACCACGATGTCGCGCAGGTGGCGCGGGATCGTCTCGTGGCCGTAGCGCCACACGATGTTGGAGCTGGTGCGGCCGTGGCGCGTGTGGGTCGCGCGCACGCACAGGATCGAGCGCGTGTCGGGGAGCGCGTGCGCCATGGCGACGAAGTTGTACTGTCCGCCGACGCCGGACACCACCTGGCCGCTCTCGAGCGCATCCGACACCGCCGCCCCGAGCAGCGTCACCAGCATGGTCGTGTTGACGAAGCGCCCGGCGCGCCGCTGCAGGATGCGCAGCTCCTGGTCCGGCCCGTACAGCTGGTTGATGAAGGCGACGCCGCGCATGTCGAGCTGCGCGCGGTCGCTCTCGGGGAGCTCGCGCAGCGCCGCGTAGAAGCCGCGCGGACCGAGGAAGAACCCGGCGTGCAACACCACGCCGCCGCGCAGCTCGCGCCCGAGGCACTGCCCGGCGATGGCCGCGCGGCACGCCGCATCGGCGAGGTCCGCGCCGATCCACTCGCCGCCGCGCACCCGCATGCGCCCGCGCTCGAACTCCACCTCCTCGCGGAATACCCCGTAGCGCCGGAGCTCGGCGAACTCCGCGTCGCTGAGGCGCGGGCCCACGCCGGCCGCGACGAGCCGCTCGAGAATCCCCGCGTCGAAGCGCTCGCCGATGGCCCCCGCGGAGAGCAGCCGCTCGAGGGGGAGCGAGTCGTAGACGCGGCGGCGCACGACGCCGGCACGGTAGAGCTCGAGCAGGTGATCGACGAACATCTCGGTGGAGGCGAACACGCCGTTGCCGAAGGCCTCGAGGCCGCCTTCGCTGCGGATGAGAGCCTCGGCATCGCGCATGCCGAGTCGGGTGAGCGCGCTCACCCAGGCCGCGTTCTGCTGGTGCCGCAGCAGCAGCGTGTATGCCAGCGAGTCGCCGAGCTCGCCGATGCCGATCTGCAGCGTCCCGCCGTCGCGCACCAGACTGCTCACGTACATGCCGACGGCGTGGTCGGCGGTGCTGATCGGCGGGTTGGGCGGACCGAAGAGGTCGAAGTCGTAGCGCGGGTCGTCGATGAGGAAGTCGTAGTGCGCCGGGTCGACCTGCGCGTGCCCGGTCATGAAGGGCATCTGCGCGTGGATCTCCCCGACCATGACCACGTCGCGCCCGGCGCGCCGCGCCGCTTCGAGCTGCGGCAGAAGGTCTACGGCCACGTCCGGGTTGGAGCCGAGGCTGAGCGTCATCTGGCCGTTCACGGTGCGCCGTGCGAGGAGCGCCGCCACCACGTTGACGCCGCGCGCGAGCACCTCGCGCTGCACGTGGGTGTAGTTGGCGGACAGATAATTGCGCTGCGCGTGCAGCGCGCCGAGGAATGCCCCCGGAGTGAGGAAGAATTCGATCACGCGGACGTTGGCGGGCACCCGTCCGGCGCGCACTGCGCGCGCGTACTCGGGGTCGATGTAGCTGCCGAACACCCGCGCGACCAGCGGCTCCAGCAGCCGGGCCTCGAGCGGCGCGCGCGCCACGGGCTTCAGCAGCGAGAGCGCCGTGAGGATCGTGAGCTCGAGAGAGGGATCGCGCAGCGCGCGGCGGTAGAGCTCGTTGACGAACGGGATCGGCTTGCCGATGGCGAGCGGCAGCGCGAGCACGATGCGCGGCCCCACGCGACGCAGCAGCGCGTCGACACAGTGTCCGACGTCGTCGAATATTTCAGGCATGCGACTTGTGGCATGCTCCCCGAAGCAACCGACGCGCGTCAACCACGCGCACAGCGCCTGGAGGAGCGTCATATGGCAGTGCACAAACCGGCACTCGCGGCGCGCAGCGTCGCCGCGCTCAGCCGCTCCGGCTATCCCGAGCCCTACCGCGCACGCGTCCTGCCGCGCGAGAAGCGCCGCCTGGGCGATGCCTTCGGCCTGACGCGCGTCGGCATCAACCTGACGACGCTGCCGCCGGGGAAGGAGTCCTCGATGCGGCACTGGCATACGCGCGAGGACGAGTTCGTGTACGTGCTCGAGGGAGAGGTGGTGCTGCGCACCGGCGCTGGCGAGCAGCGGCTCACGGCCGGCATGTGCGCCGGCTTCCCGGCGGGCGTCGAGGACGGGCACCAGCTCGTGAACCGCAGCGACCGACCGGCGGTCTACCTCGAGGTGAGCAACCGCGACCCCGAGGACGGCGCACACTACTCCGACGCGGACGTCGATCTGCTGTGGAGCCCGCCGCACGCCCGCGGGCAGTTCACGCGGCGCGACGGGACGGCTTACTGACTAATCCGCCAGCCCCATCACAAATGCCAACGCTAGGGCGGGCAGTTATGAACAGACACGTATGGCTCGTTGGTTGGGTGGCACTGTTCGCGACCGTCGGCGTGAACGCACAAAGCAAGCTATCTGTAACGCTGACATGTAAGGGCGAGACTGTGCACGCCCTGGAAGTGGGTGACCGCCCGGAGCACATGTTGGCGGTTTGGAAAGAAGCGTGTACCTATGTGCAACCCGCTGAGATTGCCGGAGAAAGGCTCACGGACGGATACAGTGTCGGATTCAGCGAAGACACCGCAACTGACTCAACAACGAGTGGACACCATGTCGCGACGACCGAAGACGGCGCCAAGCTCTTTCTGGTTTTTCAAGGAACGACGCCGCTCAAACACCTTAAGCGCGCCGGCCCGACCAACGGAACGTGGTTCTGTTCGGGAGGTACGGGAAAGCTGGAAGGAATAAAAGGTAAGGGGACGTACAAAGTAACTAGAAACGATGACGGTACCCTTACCGTGGTGCTCGAAGGCAGGTACGAGCTGTCGGGCTCGAGACCGAAGTAAGTGCACGGCACGCGAGACTTCGACCTCGCGCAATGACAGACACCGGCCCGAAATGCACTCAGTGCACTGCGCGTATCAGGCGCAGCGCGAAGGACACGGTGACCTCGTTCCCAGCCTGGTCGGTCGCCTTCCAGTCGCCCTGACCGACTCCGAAATCGAGGCGGCGCACGAGCGCCTGGCCCGTCAGGTAGCCGACCGCGACGCCGCCCTCGGTGGCCTCCCGGAAGGCGAAGGGCACGTGCGTAGCGCGCGTCACGCCGCGGATGGTGAGCGCGCCGTCGGCGTCATAGCCGGCCGCGGTCTTCACGATCCGCGTGGCGAGGAAATGCGCCTGGGGAAATTTCGCCACCGCGAACAGGTCATCGCTGCGCAGCACGTCGTCGCGGTCCTGGTCGCCGGTATCGACCGCGGCAACCTCCACCGTGACCTCGAGCCGCCCACCCGCCGGGTCCGCGGCCGGGCAATCGAGAGTTACCGCGAAGCGCGGGAAGCGCCCGGTGTTCTTCGCGCCCGCCTGCAGGAAGGTGAACTCGAGGGAGCTCTTGGCGGCATCGAGCGTGTAATGCGCGGCCACGGCCGCCGGGGCGGCGGCCGCCGCCGGCGCAGCCGCGGCGCGCACTGCATCAAGGGCGCCGCCGGCGAGCAGCGTCGCGGCGAGTGCCTGCCAGAGCCTCGGGTAGCGCACGGGGCAGTTCCTTTCGGTAGCGGGCGGGCTTCAAGTGCGCGTGAACGGCAACATGCGCTTGAGCACGTCGTCCTTGTGCCAGAAATGATGCTTGAGGGCGCCGAGCACGTGCAGCGCGATCACCGCGAGCAGCGTCCAGGCGAGGGTGTGGTGCGTCGTGAGGAGCGCCTCGTAGAGCGGGCGGCTCTTCGGCACCAGATCCGGCAGCTGCCAGAACCCGAACCAGCTCACCGGGAACCCACGCGCCGAGGACATCGTCCAGCCCGAGAGCGGCACCGCGATGAGCAGGACGTAGAGCGCCGCGTGACTGAAACGCGCCAGCGCCTGCTCGTAGCGCTTGAGGTTCTCCGGCAGGGGCGGATGCTCGTTCAGCCAGCGCCACGCCAGGCGCAGAATCACGAGGCCGAGGATCGTGATGCCGACCGACTTGTGGCGCGCCAGCAGGGTGAGCTTGCGCATCCCGTTCGGCAGATCGTCCGCCATCTCGGCGAGCGTCACCTGCACGACGATCAGCGCCACGATGACCCAGTGGAAGACTTGCGCGATTGCGCCCCAGCGGCGCGCGGTGTTGCGGAGGGCCATGGAGCTTAAGCTTAAAGCTGTGAACCGCGCTTG
>JASHQW010000308.1 GCA_030038875.1 Gammaproteobacteria bacterium
CGGCACGCCGCTCGCCGACTACGAGGCGACCTACGCCTGGTCGCTCGAGCAGCCGGCGCAGTTCTGGACCGAGCTCGCGCGCTTTGCGGGCCTGCGCGCCGACTTCGGTGCGGGACCGGCCATCGAGCACCCGCGGGAGATGCCCGGGGCGCGCTTCTTTCCCGCCGCGCGCCTCAACTTCGCCGACAATCTCCTCAAGTTCGCCGACGACCGGGAGGCGCTCATCTTCCGCAACGAGCGCGGCGCGCGGCGCACGCTCTCAGGCAGCGAGCTGCGCGGTGAGGTGGCGCGCATCGCCGCCGGGCTCAGCGCCGCCGGCGTCGTCGCCGGAGACCGCGTCGCCGGCTACCTGCCGAATCTGCCGGAGGCGGCGATCGCGATGCTGGCGACGGCGAGCATCGGCGCCGTCTGGTCCTCGTGCTCGCCGGATTTCGGCGTGCACGGCGTGCTCGATCGCTTCGGGCAGATCGAGCCCAAAGTGCTGTTCACCGCCGACGGCTACTTCTACGCGGGCAAGACGCTCGACTCCCTCGGCCCCATGGCCGAGGTCCTCGAGAAGCTCAGCCACATCCGCCGCGTGGTCGTCGTTCCCTACGTGACGGCGACACCTGAGCTCGCGCGGCTCGGGACCGCGGCCGCCCGTGCCAGCCACTGGAGGGAGTTCGGCGCGCGCGGGGCGCCGCTGCGCTTCGCACCGCAGCCCTTCAACCACCCGCTCTACATTCTCTACTCCTCGGGCACCACCGGTGTGCCGAAGTGCATCGTGCACGGGGCCGGCGGGACGCTGCTGCAGCATCAGAAAGAGCACCTGCTGCACACCGATCTCGCACCGCGCGACCGCCTGTTCTACTTCACCACCTGCGGCTGGATGATGTGGAACTGGCTGATCAGCGGACTTGCGAGCGGCGCGACACTGGTGCTCTATGACGGCAGCCCCTTCCACCCCGACCCCGGGGTGCTGTGGCGCATGGCCGCGGAGGAGCGCATCACCGTGTTCGGCACCAGCGCCAAGTACCTCGCCTCCCTCGAGAAGAGCGGGTTCGTGCCGGCGCGCGCCGTGGAGCTCACCGCCTTGCGCACTCTGCTCTCGACCGGGTCACCGCTCCTGCCCGACGGCTTCGATTTCGTCTACTCGAGCGTCAAGGCGGACCTCGAGCTCGCCTCGATCTCGGGCGGCACCGACATTGTCTCGTGCTTCGCCCTCGGCTGCCCCATCCGTCCGGTATATCGCGGCGAGATTCAGTGCCGCGGGCTCGGCATGGCGGTCGACATCTTCGACGACGAGGGCCGCCCGGTGCGCGGCGTGCGCGGCGAGCTGGTCTGCACAGCCCCCTTCCCCTCGATGCCACTCCACTTCTGGAACGATCCCGACGGGTCGCGTTACCGTGCCGCCTACTTCGAGCGCTTCCCCGGCGTGTGGCACCACGGCGACTTCGCGGCACTCACCGGGCACGACGGAGTGGTGATCTACGGCCGCTCGGATGCGGTCCTCAACCCCGGCGGCGTACGCATCGGCACGGCGGAGATCTACGGGGCGGTGGAGGCACTGCCCGAGATCCTCGAGTCACTTGCGGTCGGACAGGATTGGCAGGGCGACGTGCGCGTCGTGCTGTTCGTGCGCCTCAAGCCCGGCGTCGAGCTGACCGAGGAGCTGCGCAAGGAGATCCGCGCCACCATCCGTGCGCAGACCACCGCGCGGCACGTCCCGGCGCTCATCATCGCGGTGCCCAACATCCCGCGCACCCTGTCCGGGAAGCTGACCGAGCTCGCCGTGCGCAACGTGATCCACGGGCTGCCGGTGAAGAACGTCGACGCGCTCGCCAATCCGCAGGCGCTCGAGCACTTCCGCAACCTCCCCGAGCTCGCGAGCTGACGCTGGGCGTGCGCGACGTCCCGGATCTGCGGGAGCTTTATGCGCGCGAGCGCGCGGTGCGCGGCTTCGGTGCCGATCCCGCGCAGCTTGCCGCCGTCGCCAAGCTCGACACCGTGCGCCGCCGCCTGCTCGGTGTGCCGCGCGGCTGGCGGCCGCGCTGGCTCACCGCGCTGACCCGACGGCGGCCGGGCGTGCCGGTGCGCGGCCTCTATCTCTGGGGCGGAGTGGGTCGCGGCAAGACCTGGCTGATGGATCTGTTCTTCGAGAGCCTCCCGTTCGCCGAGCGGCGGCGCCAGCACTTTCATCGCTTCATGCACGAGGTGCACGCGCAGCTTGCCGCACTCAAGCACGAGCGCGACCCGCTCGAGCACGTCGCGGAGGCGATCGCGGGCAACACGCGCGTGCTGTGCTTCGACGAGCTGCAGGTCAGCGACATCGCCGACGCCATGATCCTCGGCGGCCTGTTCGACGGGCTGTTCCGCCGCGCGGTGACGCTCGTGGCAACCTCCAACACCGCGCCGCGTGAGCTCTACAAGGACGGCCTGCAGCGTGCGCGCTTCGTGCCGGCGATCAAGCTGCTCGAGCGCCATCTCGAGGTCTGGCGGGTCGGGGGCACGACCGACTACCGCTTGCGTGAGCTCACGCAGGCCGGCGTCTACCTGCCGGCCGGCGCGCCGGATACCCCGTCCCGCCTCGAGCAGCTGTTCATGCACCTCGCCGATCACGGCGCGCGCGCCGGGGGCCCGATCCTCATCGAGGGGCGCCCCATCGCCGTGATTCGCGAGGGCCCGGGCGTCGTCTGGTTCGAGTTTGCGCAGCTGTGCGGCGGTCCGCGCAGCCAGGACGACTACATCGAGATCGCGCGCGAGTATCAGTCGGTGATCGTATCCGGCGTGCCGGTGCTCGACGCCGCCGACGACGATGAGGCGCGGCGCTTCATTGCCCTGGTCGACGAGCTCTACGACCGCAACGTCAATCTGATCCTGTCGGCGGCGGCGGCGCCGCCGGCGCTTTACCACGGCGAGCGGCTGGCCCAGCCATTCGAGCGCACCGCAAGCCGTCTCATCGAGATGCAGAGCGCCGAGTACCTGGCGCGCGAGCACAAGCCGTGACCGGCTATCAGACAGCGAGGACGCTGAAGCCCTCACGGCGCGCGGCGAGTCTCAGGCGTTCGTCGAGGCATACCATCTCGAGTGATGCCGGGTCGTGATCCGCCGCGACCAGCGCGGCGGCCAGTTGCAGGGCGTCGGCCGCCCGCAGAGGGTGCGTCCGCAACAGCCGCTCGGCCGCGCGGCGCACGGCATCCGAGGGCACGATCTCGTACCAGCTTTCGGCAAGCGCCCGGGCAGCGCCCAGCGCAGCCATCACCTGGTCCGTCGTCAGCAGCTGTTCGCGTTCGCGGCGAGCCAGCGCCGAAGCAATCTCGACGGGCGTGCCCCACCACGCCAGCACATCGCCGTCCTCCTCGAGCATTGCGATCAGCCTTTCGCGGGCCGGCTCATCGACCAGGAGAGGAATGAGTGCGGAAGTATCCCAGAACCTCATCGGCTGGCATCGCGCTCCTCGCGGAGGGCTTCCGCGAGGCGTGCGCTGCGCGGCAGACCCTTGGGCAGCAGCGTCCGCAGGCGCTTCACCGACAGGGAACGCACCGCGGGCTTCGCGAGACCTTGAGCGCGCAGCAGTGCGAGCCGCTCGCCGCCGCGTCCGCTCGATTCAATGCGCTCGATGCAGGCGATCGGCACGTCGCGGTCATAGATGACCACCGTGTGGCCGGCACGAACCTTGCGCAGGTACGCGCTGAGGTTGTCCTTCAGTCTTGAAACAGTAGCCTTTTCCATGTGGCCATTATAGCCAGATCTGGCCACGGGCGGCAATCCACACTGACGCAAGAAGACTAGATGACCCCCCGGCGGATCTGATCCTGCTCGATCGACTCGAACAGGGCCTTGAAATTGCCCTCGCCGAAGCCCTCGTTGCCCTTTCTCTGGATGATCTCGAAGAAGATCGGGCCGATGACGTTCTGCGTGAAGATCTGCAGCAGCACGCCCTCGCCCTTGGCGGGGTTGCCGTCGATGAGAATGCGACGGCTGCGCAGCTCCTCGAGCGGCTCGCGGTTTCCCGGGACGCGCGCCGCGACGCCGTCGTAGTAACTGTCCGGCGTGTCCTGGAAGGCGACGCCGTGGCGGCGCAGCACCTCCACGGTGCGGTAGATGTCGTCGGTGCCGAGCGCGATGTGCTGGATGCCCTCCCCGCGGTACTCGCGCAGGTACTCCTCGATCTGGCTCTTGTCGTCCTGCGACTCGTTGATGGGAATGCGAATTTTGCCGCACGGACTCGTCATCGCGCGCGACAGCAGCCCGGTGAGCTTGCCCTCGATGTCGAAGTAGCGGATTTCCCGGAAGTTGAACAGCTTCTCGTAGAACCCGGCCCACAGATCCATGCGTCCGCGGCCGACGTTGTGGGTGAGATGGTCGATGACCGTGAGCCCCGCGCTCTCCGCCGGCGCGCTCGCCCCCACCGGCCGAAAGTCGACGTCGTAGATCGAGCGCTCGCCGTACAGGTCTACCAGATAGATGAGTGAGCCGCCGATGCCCTCGATGCACGGAATGTTGAGCTCCATCGGACCCACGCTCTGCGGTCCGGGCTTCGCGCCGAGCTCGAGCGCGCGGCGGAAGGCGCCGGCCGCGTCGCCCACGCGAAACGCCATGGCGCACGCCGAGGGCCCGTGGATGCGGGCGAAGGCCTGCGCGAAGGAGGCGGGCTCGGCGTTGATGATGAAGTTGATCGCGCCCTGGCGGTGCAGCGTCACGTTCTTGGAGCGGTGGCGTGCCACCACCGGAAAACCGAGCCGCTCGAACAGCGTGCGCAGCAGCTGCGGGTCCGGGGCCGTGTATTCGACGAACTCGAACCCGTCGGTGCCCATCGGGTTGTCGTGCCGGTCGTTCATGAAGGGCATTATAGGCGCCCCACGCGCCCTGCAGGCCGCCTGCAGCGTCCCGCATGTATAATCGCGCGCCTCCATGCACGCGCGCGTTGCTCCTGAAGACAGCCGGCTGCTGCGCAGCATTCCCGCCGCACGGGTTGCGCTGATCGAGCGGATCGCGCGCGCCGCGGGCGGCCGCGGCGGCCGCAACGAGCTGCACCAGCGCTTCCTGCGCAGCTACTTCCACGGGGTGGCGGAAGAGGACCTCGCCGCCCACCCGCCGGGGCTCCTCGCCAAGGCCGCGCTCGCCCACCTCGCCTTCGGGGCACGCCGCGCGGGCGGCCGCGCGCTGGTGCAGGTCTTCAATCCGTCGGCAGGCGAGGACGGCTTCGAGTCGCCGCACACGCTGGTGCTCACGGTCACGGACGACATGCCGTTCCTGGTCGACTCGCTCGGCATGGCCCTGGGCCGCGCCGAGCTCGCCGTGCACCTGATCGTCCACCCGGTGCTGCAGGTGCGCCGCGACGGACGCGGGCGCCTCACCGACATCGGCGCCAACGGCTCGCAGGCGGTGCATCCCGAGTCTTGGCAGCTGTACGAGATCGACCGCCTCACGGATCCCGAACAGCTCGAAAAGCTGCGGCGCTCGCTCGAGTCGACGCTCGCCGACGTACGCGCCGTGGTGAACGACTTCATGCCGATGCGTGAGCGCGTGCGCGAGATCATCGCGCGGCTCGAGAGCGACCCGCCGCCGCTGCCCGCGGCCGAGGTGAACGAGGCGCGCCATCTCCTCGACTGGATGGAAGGCCGGCACTTCGTATTCCTCGGCTACCGCCACTACCGGCTCGAGCGCGGCCGCTCCGAGGACCGGCTCGTGCCCGATGTGCTCTCGAGCCTCGGCGTGCTCGCGCGCGGCCGCGGCCAGGGAGCGCGCGCTCCCGCGACGGTGCTGCGCGGCGACGTGCGCGCCCGCGCCCGCGAGCCGGAGCTGCTGATCGTCACCAAGGCGAACTCGATCGCCACCGTGCATCGCGCCGAATACCTCGACTACGTCGGGATCAAGACCTTTGACAACCGCGGGCTGGTAGACGGCGAGCATCGCTTCCTCGGGCTGTGGACCTCGACCGCCTATCACGGCAGTCCGCGCGAGATCCCGGTGCTGCGCCGCAAGGTGGAGCGCGTCATCGAGCACTTCGGCCTCGATCCCGCGAGCCACGACGGCAAGGAAGTGCTCAACGTGCTCGAGACCTATCCGCGCGATGAGCTCTTCCAGGCGGGCGTGCCCGATCTGATCCGCATCGTGCGCGGCGTCGTGAACCTCTACGAGCGGCGCACGGTGCGCCTGCTGGTGCGCCGCGACCCTTATCACCGCTTCTACTCGTGCCTCGTGTACGTGCCGCGCGATCGCTACAACACCGAGGTGCGCCAGCGCATCGAGCGCA
>JASHQW010000309.1 GCA_030038875.1 Gammaproteobacteria bacterium
AGGCGCACGTAGGCCCCGAGCACCACGACCGCAAAGGCGAGCAACACCCCGGCCAGGGCGAGGCGGCGCATCCAGCGGGCAAGGGAGTCAGCGGGCATTCACGGCCAGTTAACCAATATGAGACAGCCGCAGGAGCTTCTGCAGGTCCAGCAGCAGGCCGCGCGGATCGGTGCGTGCATCGTAGCTCATCATGAGGTTGCCGAGCGGATCGGCCACGAAGAGCGCATGCGCGCGCCCAGCCGCCGGAAATGCCCCGAGGAGGTCGGCGGCCGCGGGGCCGCTCGCATCGAGAACCAGGAGGCCCGGCTCGGGCGATCCGGCGATCTCGGGCGCGCAGCAATGCCCCGTGGCAAGCCACACGCGGCCGACGCGGGTCATGTCTTTGTTGAGGGCGATGTGCGTCTGGCGCATCACGAGCAGCGCGTGGCGGCAGTCCTCATCGCACGCGCCGTCGCCCACGTAGATGAGCGTCCACGAGCCGCGGAAGGTCTCGGCCACCGCCGGGCCCCGCCCCGGAGCGGTGCGCGGCAGAACGAGCGGCGGCAGCGGGCGCGGCGGCGTGATGAGGCTGCCGTGGTTGACGTGGCCCGCGGGACGCCAGGCGGTGCCGTAGTACACGTAGAACGCGAGCGCGAGCGGCAGGAAGAAGAGCGCGGCCAGCGCTCCGACGGTGCGCAGATTCCGCGCGCGCACGCTCGCCGAGGCGGTCACGGCAGGCTCCCGTTCACGGCGCGCCTGGCGCGGCGCGGGCGCGCCGCACGCTCATGATCGCCCACACGATGAGCACGAGCGCCGCGAAGCTCCACCACTGGATCGCGTAGGACAGGTGGCGGAGCGGCGCCATGCCGGGCGGTTGCCAGTCGCGCACGTAGCCCGGCGGCGCGCCGGGGTCGAGCAGCAGGATGCGTTGGGTGAGCGGCACGCCGAGCGCACGCGCGAGCTCCTCCATGCGCGGGAAGCTCGTGACCTTGGGCCAGGGATCCGCGGGATTCGGCGGCGCGCGGCCGCTCGAGAGCCCGGCGCTCGGCAGATCCGCGACCCGGCCGCTCAGGGTGACGGATGCCGCGTCGGTGAGGTGGACGTCCGGCAGCCGGGCGCGGGCCCCGGTGAAGGGTACCCAGCCGCGATCGACGAGCAGCACGCCGCCGCCGCTGCGCGTGAGCGGGGTCAGCACCTCGTAGCCCGGGCGGCCGCGATAGCTCAGGTTGTCGAGCAGAAACTGATGTTGGCCATCGAGCCGTCCGCTCACGCTCACCCGCTGGTAGAGCGCCACGTCGGCGAGTGCGCGTGCGCCGAGCGGCTGCACCGCATCCGCCCCGCGCGCGAAGCGCCGCCAGGCCGCATCGCTCAGCGTCCAGCGGTGCCATTGCCACAAGCCCAGCCGCACGAACAGCGCGCACAGCACCAGGGCGAGGAGCGTCATGCCGGCCGCGGGCGCGAATCGGGGCAGCCTCATGCGCGGCGGCACGCGGGCGCAGGGGAGCGCGCAGCCGCGATACACTGCGCGGCGCCATGGACTCGCTGGTTGGACTGCTCATCGTGTGCCTGCTCGCGGCGATCGTGCTGAGCCTCGGCGTGGGCCTGTTTCATCTGTCGCGCGGCCGCGATGACGAGGACTCGAGGAAGCTGGCGCGCGCCCTCACCTGGCGCATCGCGATCTCGCTCGCGCTGTTCGCGCTGCTGATGATCGCCTGGTACTTCGGGCTGATCTCGCCCCACGGGCTGCAGCCGCCCCCGCCACATCATCCGTGAGCGCAGCGCAGGGCGCCAAAGTCGCGCCTTTGGCGCCCGGCAACGAAGCTGATGTCCGAAAAATCGCCGGCAGGCGATTTTTCCAATCATCACAGCCAATAGACGAAGATGAACAGGCCGAGCCACACCACGTCGACAAAGTGCCAGTACCAGGCGACCGCCTCGAAGGCGAAGTGGCGCTTCGGGGTGAAATGCCCGCGCAACACCCGCAGCCAGATCACCGTCAGCATGATCGCGCCGATGGTGACGTGCAGGCCGTGGAAGCCGGTGAGCATGAAGAAGGTCGAGCCGTAGATCCCGGTCGTCAGGCGCAGGCCCATGTCGCGGTAGGCCTCGCCGTACTCATGCGCCTGCAGGAAGACGAAGGTGAAGCCCAGCAGGAAGGTGAGCGCCAGCCAGATCTTGAGCGGCGTGCGCCGATTCGCGCGCAGCGCGTGGTGCGCCATGGTGACCGTGAAGCCGCTGGTGAGCAGGATCGCGGTGTTGATCGCCGGAATGGGCGTCGGCGCCATCGGGCTGAAGCTGCCGTCGGCGTGGCCGCCGACGTGGCCCGGGCCGTTGGTGGGCCAGGCGGGCTCGAAGTGCGGCCAGAGGATGTAGTTGGTGAAGACCTTGACGCCCTCGCCGCCGAGCCACGGCACCGCCAGCACGCGCGCGTAGAACAACGCCCCGAAGAAGGCGGCGAAGAACATGACCTCGGAGAAGATGAACCACATCATGCCCATGCGGAACGAGCGGTCGACCTGCAGGTTGTAGATGCCGCGCTGGTTCTCGTCGATGACCGTGCCGAACCACAGGAAGAAGAGGCTCGCGAGCAGCAGCGCGCCCGGGATGAAGACCCACGCGCCGGCCCAGTCGTTCAGGTAGCTGACCGCTCCCAGCATCACCGTGAACATCGACACCGAGGCGTAGATCGGCCACGGGCTGTGGTGCGGGATGTAGTACTGGCCGCTGCTGTCGTGTGTATGTGCGTCGGTCATTGCCTTGACTTTCTCAGGGGATTCGTTAGCGCCGCGTGACGCGCGAGGACTCGTCGAAAAAGGTATAGGCGAGCGTGATCACGTCGATGTGGCTCGGGAGCGCCGGGTCGACGATGAAGCGCACCGGCATGTCGCGCCCCTCATTCAGCGCGAAGTGCTGCGGCGAGAAGCAGAAGCACTCGGTCTTGTGGAAGTAGGCCGCGACTTCCGAGGGCGAGATGTTGGGGACCGCCTGCGCAACGGTATCGCGGCCGGTGAGATTGTGGGCGTAGAACTCCGCCGTGTAGAGCTCTCCGGGGTGCACCTCGATGCGGCGCACCTCCGGCCGGAAGTCGAACTCGCCGGCGCTCGCGACGTCGGTGAGGAACTCGACCGTGACGGTGCGGTTGGGATCGGGATGCTCGATGGCGCTGGCGCGCTCGAGGAGCTTGCCCTGGTCGCCGTAGCCGGTGACCGCGCACAGCGTCCGATAGAGCGGCACCAGCGCGAAGCCGAAGCCGAAGGCGCCGAGCGCGATGGCCGCGAGCTGCCAGGTGAGCCGGCGGTGGCTGCGCTGCTGCGGCTCGCTCACTTCGCGCCCCGCACCAGCGACATGGCGATGAAGCCGAAGTAGAAGGCCGCGGCGATCAGGCCGAAGAGCAGCGCGCTGCGGCGCACGCGGCGGCGCCGCGCGGCCTCATCGGCCGCGGGCTGAGTTGAGCCCGCTCCCGCCATCAGTGCGCTGCCCCGCGCGCCACCAGCGCATCCGACGGCGCCTCGGTCCAGGAGTGGAACGGCGGCGGCGAGGTGAGCTCCCACTCGAGCCCGTGCGCGCCCTCCCACGCCCGGTTGCCGGCGGGGGCACCGCCGCGGACGCACTTCAGGATGAGGTACAGGAACAGGAGCTGCGCCAGCCCGAAGCCGAAGGCGCCGATCGAGGACACCCGGTTCCAGTCGGTGAACTGCACCGCATAGTCCGGGATGCGGCGCGGCATGCCGGCGAGTCCGAGGAAGTGCTGCGGGAAGAACAGCACGTTCACGAAGATCGTCGACAGCCAGAAGTGCCACTTGCCGAGCGTCATGTCGTACATGTGGCCGGTCCACTTGGGCAGCCAGTAGTACACCGCGGCCATGATGCTGAAGAGCGCGCCGGTGACGAGCACGTAGTGGAAATGCGCCACCACGAAGTAGGTGTCCTGGTACTGGTAGTCGGCCGGCACCATCGCGAGCATGAGCCCCGAGAAGCCGCCGATGGTGAACAGGAACACGAACGCCAGCGCGAACAGCATCGGCGGCTCGAAGGACAGCGACCCCTTCCACATGGTGGCGACCCAGTTGAACACCTTCACGCCCGTCGGCACCGCGATCAGCATGGTCGACAGCATGAAGAACAGCTGCGCCGCGAGCGGCATGCCCACCGTGAACATGTGGTGCGCCCAGACGATGAACGACAGGAAAGCGATCGAGGCGACCGCGTACACCATCGCCTCGTAGCCGAACAGCGGCTTGCGCGAGAAGGTCGGGATGATCTCCGAGATGATGCCGAAGGCCGGCAGGATCATGATGTAGACCTCGGGATGTCCGAAGAACCAGAAGATGTGCTGGAACATCACCGGGTCGCCGCCGCCGGCGGCGGTGAAGAAGGTGGTGCCGAAGAAGTGGTCGGTGAGCAGCATGGTCACCGCGCCCGCGAGCACCGGCATCACCGCGATCAGCAGATACGCGGTGATCAGCCACGACCAGACGAACAGCGGCATCCGCAGCAGCGTCATGCCCGGGGCCCGCAGGTTCATGATGGTCACGATGATGTTGATCGCGCCGAGGATCGACGACATGCCCATCAGATGGACCGAGAAAATCAGCATCGGGAAGGCCGCGCCGGTCTGCAGGATGAGCGGCGGGTACATGGTCCAGCCGCCGGCCGGCGCCCCGCCCGGGACGAAGAACGAGGAGATCAGCAGCGTGAAGGCGAACGGCAGGATCCAGAAGCTGAAGTTGTTGAGCCGCGGCAGCGCCATGTCCGGCGCGCCCAGCTGCATCGGGACCATCCAGTTCGCGAGTCCCACGAAGGCCGGCATGATCGCGCCGAAGATCATGATGAGGCCGTGCATCGTGGTGAGGGAGTTGAAGAACTGCGGGTCGAAGAACTGCAGCCCCGGGCTGAAGAGCTCGGCCCGGATGCCCATCGCCGCCAGCCCGCCGATGAAGAACATCGTGCCCGAGAGGACCAGGTACATCGTGCCGATGTCCTTGTGATTGGTCGCGAACACCCAGCGCCGCCAGCCGTGCGGCTTGTGGTCGTGATCGTCGTGGGTCGCAGCGTGGGCTTGATGCTCGGCCATGGCGTTGGATTCCTGCTTCGGAAATGAGGTCAGCCCGATGCCGCGGCGGTGGCGGCGGCGGGTGCCGCGGCGGCGGGCGCGGCGGCGGCGGGTGCGGTGGCAGCGGGTGCGGTGGCGGGC
>JASHQW010000310.1 GCA_030038875.1 Gammaproteobacteria bacterium
CTACGATGCCGACTATGTGCGCGCGCTCGAGTACGGGATGCCGCCGACCGGGGGCCTCGGGGTCGGCATCGACCGCCTCGTCATGTTCTTCACCGACTCCCCCTCGATCCGCGACGTGATCCTGTTCCCGCACATGCGGCCCGAGGCATAGGCTGAAGCTCGCGCGGCGGGCACTGTGCCTGGGGTTCAACAGGCTCAGCGCGCTCAGGGGACCACCCGCTCGCCCTCGAGCGTCGCCTGCACGTGTCCGCCGGAGGGCCGTCCTGCCGGATCGTAGGAACGCGCGTCGGCCGTGCCGCTGAACGTGTCGCCCGTGACGCGCAGGGAGAAGGAAATCTCGGTCCGGCTCACCAATCGGTGAGTCGTGCGGTTCGCCGCGATCTCCACCAGCTTTCCTCTGACAGCGGCCCCGTCCGTCGTCCAGACACCCATGAGATTGCTGTCGCTGGTGCTCGGGTCGCCGGCATCGGGATTGGATTGCTCGACTGTTCCGTCGGAATGGAATGCGAACATGTGAAGTGGGAAGGGCGCTTCGGGTGCGCGCACCAGCCAGACGCCGACGATCGGCGGCGGAGAGCGCTCGTTGAGCGCGGAGGTGGCGCAGCCGCTCGCGCCCAGGACCAGCGCGAGCAGTCCGATATGGGTGTTCATTCCGGCGCCGGGATCGGCACCGAGAAACTGCCGTCGGCACTCTGTGGCAGGTCATCCTCGAGCGGGTAGTAGTCGCCCTTGTCGGCGACATGGATGTGCCAGGCGCTCATGAGGCCCGTGGCGCCATCGAGCGTGCCCGCCGCGATGCTGAGGTAGTCGCGTCCGTTGGCCTGCCAGAAGAGTGTCGAGCCGCAGCGCCCGCAGAAGGCGCGGCGCGCCGAGTCCGAGGAGGCGTACCAGCGCAGCTCCTCGCCGGCGAGCAAGCGAAAGTCGCGATGCCATGCCGCGGTCGCGGCCATGAAGTGACCCGTGCTGCGCCGGCACTGCGTGCAATGGCAAAAGACCACCGGCCGCAGCGGGCCCGCGACTTCATAGCGGACGGCCCCGCACAGGCAGCCGCCGGCGTGGGTGTCGGGGCTCGAGGAACTCTCAGGCGTTGTGCTCATGGCTTACTCCGGGAGCTCATAGGGCAGCGGCAGTTGCACGGCATTGAGGCGCGGGCCCCCGGCCGCTGCGGGATCCTCGACGGCGCGCGCTGCGGCGCCTGCCAGCGGCGCCACGGCCAGGAACTCGCAGCCCCCGTCCGCAGTCCGCACCGCGTCCACCACCCGGAACGCGCGTCCGTCGGCGAGCTCGCCGGCGTCGCCGGGCTTCAGCGGCAGCGGCTCGCCCGCGCGAAAGCGCTGCAGGCGGCGCTTGACGCGCCCGCGGTAGTGAGCGCGTGCGATCACCTCCTGGCCGGTGTAGCAGCCCTTGTCGAAGGCGATCGCGCCGAGCACGTCGAGGTTCAGCATCTGGGCGACGAACTCTCCCGAGGTTGCCGCGTACACCTGCGGCTCGCCGTTCTCGACGCCCAGGCGCCGCCACAGCTCTTCCCGCCCGCGCGTGCAGCGGGCGAGGGTGGGGTCGCCGTGCGGGTTGGCCGCCGCCGAGACGACGAGCCAGCGAGCCGGCCGCGCGCCCACGCAGAGCGCGAAGGATGGGCCGAGGCGCGCCACCGTGCCCGCCGCGGCCGGCAGCCGCGCGGCGAAGGGCGGCGCGAATGGCGCGACGCCCGGCGCGGCGGGCGCCGGCTCGCTCGTGCTGCCCGCGACGAGCCCCTCGATGCGCCAGCCGAGCGATGCGTCCGTGAGCTCGACCTTCGAGCGCAGGATGAAGGTCCGCAGCCGGCTCACGACCGGCGTCACGAGCTCGCGCGGCAGCACGGCGAGCGCCTCGCCAGGCGCCGGCTCGAAGAGCCGCAGGAGCGCCAGCACACGGCCCTGCGGGTTGTGGTAACCCGCAAGCAGCGAGCGCTCGGCGGCGAGCCTCGTCAAGTCGTTGGAGAGCTGGCCCTGCAGGAACGAGATGGCGTCGCGGCCGCGCACGGCGAGGGCGCCGAGGGACTCGAGCGGCAGCAGATTCCATTGCGTGTACATGGAGTTGAGCGTTGTTTTTCCTTGGCTTTCCATGGCCGTAATCTATGAATTCTGGCAGACTAAATAACTATGTCGATATCGCAACGCAAGAGCCTTCCCTTCCCGTCCGCTCCCTCCGTTCCTCCCTCGCCAAGCCGCCCAGCCGTCCCCGGTAGTGCTCCGGGACCGAGGCCTGTGGGCGCCCGTCCGCGTGAGATCGGTGGCGCGTCCGGGCCAGACCCGACGCGCTTCGGGGACTGGGAGAAGAACGGACGTTGCATCGATTTCTAGCCTATGCGCACCCGACCCCTGTCCCCCCACCTGTCGGTGTACAAGCTCAAGTACACGATGCTCACGTCGGGCCTCAACCGCATCACGGGGATGGGGCTCTCGGTCGGGCTGGTGCTGCTGGTGTACTGGCTGATGGCGGTGGCGGGCGGCGCGCGCGCGCAGGCGCACGCCGCGAGGCTGCTCTCGCTCCCGGTGATGAAGCTGGTGTACGCGGGGTTCATCGTCGCGGCCTGCTATCACCTCGTCGCCGGCATCCGCCACCTCGTGTGGGACACGGGGCGGGGGCTCGAGCGCGCGCAGTCGCAGCGCAGCGCCTGGCTCGTGGTGATCGCGAGCCTGCTGCTGATGCTCCTGGTCGGCTACGGCGCCTGGCTTGCCATGGCGCGCACGCCATGAGCCTGCGTACGCCGATGCGGCGGGTGCTGGGCGTCGGCTCGGCCAAGGGGGGCGTGCATCACTGGTGGGTGCAGCGGCTCACCGCCGTGGCGCTCGTGCCGCTCTCGGTGTGGTTCGCGGTGTCGCTCCTTACGCTGCCGTCGCTCGATCATGCGACGGTCGCCGCCTGGATGGGGCAGAGCTCAACGGCCCTGCTCCTCATTCTTCTGGTGCTGGTTGCCACCTGGCACTCGCGCCTCGGCCTCGAGGTCGTGGTGGAGGATTACGTGCCGGGGCCGGGAGCGCGCACCGTGACGCTGGTGGTCGTCAACTTCGCGCACGCGCTGCTCGCGGCCGCCGGTGTATTTGCCGTTCTCAAGGTGGCGCTCGGGGGCGCGGCGTGAGCGCCTACGAGCTCGTCGATCACAGTTACGACGTCGTGGTGGTCGGTGCCGGCGGCGCCGGACTGCGCGCCACGCTCGGGCTCGCCGAGAGCGGTCTGTCGACCGCCTGTATCACCAAGCTCTTCCCCACGCGCAGCCACACCGTCGCCGCGCAGGGCGGCATCTCGGCCGCTCTCGGCAATATGGGCGAGGACGACTGGCGCTGGCACATGTACGACACCGTGAAGGGCTCCGACTGGCTCGGCGACCAGGACGCGATCGAGCTCATGTGCAAGGAGGCGCCCGCGGCGGTCATCGAGCTCGAGCACTACGGAGTGCCCTTCTCGCGCACCGAGACCGGCCGCATCTACCAGCGGCCCTTCGGCGGCATGACCACGCACTTCGGCAAGGGCATCGCGCAGCGCACCTGCGCCGCCGCCGATCGCACCGGGCACGCGATGCTGCACACCCTCTACCAGCAGTCGATCCGTCACGCGGCCACCTTCTTCGTCGAGTACTTCGCCATCGATCTCATCATGGAGGATGGCGCATGCCGCGGTGTGCTGGCGCTCGATCTCGCCGACGGGACGCTGCATCGCTTCCGCGCGCACATGACGATCCTCGCGACCGGCGGCTACGGCCGCACCTACTTCTCCTGCACCTCGGCGCACTCGTGCACCGGGGACGGTAATGCGATGGTGCTGCGCGCCGGGCTGCCGCTGCAGGACATGGAGTTCGTGCAGTTCCATCCCACCGGCATCTATGGTGCTGGCTGCCTGATCACCGAGGGCGCGCGCGGCGAGGGCGGCTACCTCACCAACGTGCGGGGCGAGCGCTTCATGGAACGCTACGCTCCCAACGCCAAGGATCTCGCCTCGCGCGACGTGGTGAGCCGCGCCATGACGGTCGAGATCCGCGAGGGCCGCGGCTGTGGCCCGGAGCACGACTACATCGAGCTGCACCTCGAGCACCTCGGGGCCGACGTGATCCACGAGCGGCTGCCCGGCATCACGGAGACGGCGCGCATCTTTGCCGGCGTCGACGTGACGCGCGCGCCGATCCCGGTGCAGCCCACGGTGCACTACAACATGGGCGGCATCCCAACGAACCACCGCGGCGAGGTGGTGTGCCCGAAAGACGGGAATCCCGACAACGTCGTGTCGGGGCTGATGGCGGTGGGCGAAGCCGCCTGCGTCTCCGTGCACGGTGCCAACCGCCTGGGGAGCAACTCGCTCCTCGACCTCGTGGTGTTCGGGCGCGAGGCGGCGCGGCGCTGTGTCGAGCTCATGGAGCCGGGCGGCGTCCATCGCCCGCTGCCCAAGGGTGCCGGCGATGCCGCGCTGGCGCGCCTCGAGCGGCTGCGCCGTGCCGACGGCTCGCGCGGCACGGCGGCGATCCGCGTCGAGATGCAGAAGACCATGCAGCTCGACGCCGCCGTGTTTCGCAGCGGCGAGACTCTGGCGCAGGGGATCGGCCGGATCAGACAGACCTTCGAGTCCTTCGCGGACGTGCGTATCACCGACCGCTCCCTCGTCTGGAACACGGATCTCATCGAGACGCTCGAGCTCGAGAACCTGCTGCTGCAATCGACCGCCACCATCCATTCGGCGGCCAACCGCACCGAGAGCCGCGGCGCGCACGCGCGCGAGGACTTCCCGCAGCGCGACGATCGCAACTGGATGAAGCACACGCTGATATGGGTCGATGGCCCGGGACAGGTGCGCTTCGACTACCGGCCGGTGCATCTCAACACGCTGACCGGGGAGGTGGAGTCGATCCCGCCCCGCGCGCGCACCTACTGAGGAGAGTCATGGTCGAATTCCGGCTGCCTGCCAACTCGCGCCCGGTGCAGGGCGCCACTCACCGGGCCGCTGCGGGCACGCGCGAGCTGCGGACCTTGCGCATCTACCGCTTCGACCCGGACCGTGGCGGCAATCCCCGCATCGATACCTTCGAGGTCGATGTCAAGACCCTCGGACCCATGGTGCTCGACGCCCTGATCCAGATCAAAGCCGCGATCGACTCCTCGCTCACCTTCCGCCGCTCGTGCCGCGAGGGCATCTGCGGCTCGTGCGCGATGAACATCAACGGCGTCAACCGCCTCGCCTGCACCACCTCCATGCAGGACCTCGGCGCCGAGGTGCGCATCTATCCTCTGCCGCACCTGCCGGTGATCAAGGACCTGGTGCCGGACCTCAGCAATTTCTATGCGCAGTACGCCTCGGTGAAACCCTGGCTGCAGGCGCGCACCCCGGCGCCCCCGGATCACGAGCGGCTGCAGAGTAAGGAGGAACAGGAGCAGATCGACCGGCCGGCGGCCTGCATCCTGTGCGCCTGCTGCTCGACTTCCTGTCCGAGCTACTGGTGGAACGG
>JASHQW010000311.1 GCA_030038875.1 Gammaproteobacteria bacterium
AACCGGGGCTGGGTATCTCGGCAGCCATGGTCATTCTCCGCCGGCCGCCGGGACCAGGCGGATCTCGAGACAGCCGTTGCGATAGCGGGACTCCGCGATCCGGGTCGGTCCGGTGAGCGCGATGCGGCGCACGAAGCGGCCGTGCGGAATCTCCAGTCGGCGGATGAGGCCACGGTGAGGCGGACAGGACACGAGGCGACTCGCGCTCACCACAAGCGCCGCATCCTCGAGGCGAATCTCGATGTCCTCGGGAGCAACGCCGGGCAGCGCGATGAGCAGCACGACGCCTTCGTCGGACTCGTGGATGTCGACCGGGGGCTCCCAGCTGACAGCCTGCTCCGTGGGTCCGAGGTAGCGCAGAAAACCGCGCTGCAGCCGCTCGGCCTCCTCGGCGATCGCGAGCGCCCGCAGCCACATCCAGTGCGGCCCTTCAACGTCCATGCATGCTCACTGTCGCAGGGCGGGGCGCGAGAAATAGGTCGCGCCGTGACCTTCCCGCGGCCACGGCCGTTCACGCCGCTGCAACATGGTGGCAAGCGCCAGCGCCAGCATCGCGAGGCCGATGAGGATGATGTAGGCCATGACTTCCTTTCCCCGGTCAATCACGCAGCCGCCGACGAGATCGGCACCACACGCGGCTTCGCGCTCTTGGTGGCCACGATCTTGAGCAGTCCGTTGTGCAGCGACGCCGACACGGACTGAGGATCGATCAGCTGGGGCAGATCCAGCTGCCGATACACATCGTTGCTGCGGAACTCGGACCACACCTTGCCGCCGCCCTTCTTGGCTTCCTTGGACTTGGCGTGCACGATCAGCTGCCCCGCGGTCGCCGTCACTGTGATGTCGGCGGCCTCGAATCCCGGCAAAGCGACGCTCAGGGTATAGGTCTGCTCCTGCTCGCTGAGCTCGCTTGCCGGCCAGCAGATCTCGCGTTCCGCCGTGAGCCAGTCATCGATGGCGTGACCCTCGGCGAAGCCGCGGCGCGAGAAGAGCTCGAAAGCCCGCGCGCGGACCTGCTCGAAGACCTGCTCCATCTCCTTGAAGACCGCAAGGGTCGACTTCTTGTTCGGATCCAGGACCTTTTGAACCTTGATGTCCGCCATAAATCGCCTCCGCGCTCCTTCAGCCTGCAAGGTACCGCAGGAGCGTGCCCGCACAATCAGTAGTGCTACGCACGCTAGCAGCTCGCCGCAATGATCCGGTCCCTCGCGAGGGGCAGGAAGAGGTCCGGACGAGGGGGCAGGGCGCGCTTTCTACCTAAGCGGCTGCGTCCTTTGCGCATGGTGAACGGCATTCGCATGCTGCTGAAATGTCAGCCGGGAAGGAGTTAAAGGAGTGGGAGTAAAGGAGGGCGAGATGAACACCGTAGCAGTGCCCGTAGGGCGTCCTGAGATCGGACAGTGGTATCTGCACCAGGACAAGGGCGAGATGTTCCTCGTCACCGGCTACGATGACGAAGCACGCACCGTCGAAATCCAGAATTTCGACGGGGACGTGGACGAGATCGACGCCGCGGCCTGGAGCACGATGCCGCTCGAGCGGGCGGCAGAGCCCGAGGATTGGACCGGGCCGCTCGATGATGTCGAGGTCGATGACCTGGGACTCTCGGAGACGGACATGAGCGCCGCCGACTGGGCGGAGCCTTTGCAGTCCTTTGAGCCGCAGAAGGAGGCTTGGGAGGACGAAACGCCCGAGGAGGAACGCGATCCGGAGGACGAGGGAACCCTCGAGGAGGAGCTGTCGGTGGACAGCCCGGACTCCGTGCACTGAGCGTGCCATGGCCCACGTCGGGCACCATCCGGCGGAGTCGGTCGAGCCTCTCGCGGCGGGGTGGCGGGACACTCAGGCCTTGAAATCGCTCGAGCTGATCCGGGCCTGCGGCTTGCGGGCGGACGATCCCGTTATCGATGTGAGCGGGGGGAGTCCGCTCCTCATTTGTTCGTTGCTGGACGCGGGCTTCCGTAAGCTGACGGTCATGAATGCCTCGTTCGAGGTCCTCGAGGCGCTGCGCGAGGGCGGTCTCAAAGGCGATGCGCGCGTGGCGCTGATCGCCGGCGATGTCCCCGGATTTCACTCCGCGCACCGCTATGCGCTCTGGCACGATCGCGGCGTGTTTCATCTCTTGAGGCACGCCGAGGAGCGCCGCCAGTATGTCGAGTCGGCGCAGGAGGCGCTGCGCCCGGAAGGGTACCTGGTCATCGCGACCGCGGGGCCTGCAGGCCCGCGCCAATGCGGGGGCTTGCCCGTGAGGCGTTATGAGGTCGCGACCCTCGCCGAGGAGCTCGGCGGGGAGTTTGAGCTTGCCGAGCACGCGCTCGCCGTGCATGAGTCCGCGGACGGCGAGCTGCACCAATACCTGCATTGCCGTTTCCGCAAGCGTGCGCCGCATCTGGTGAGCTGAGAAAGCCCAAAAGCCGCGCTCACGGTGCCGCCTACGCGCCGCACCGCCGAGCTTTCCGGCAGCGCTGCGAAAGGCATATATTGCCCCCAGCACGGGCGCGAGCGCGGGTGCAGTCATGCAGTATCGACTCGACATCAATGGCGCCATCCGGGAGGTCGACGCCCCTCCAGAGATGCCGCTTCTCTGGGTGCTGCGCGGGGAGCTCGGGCTCCTCGGCACCAAGTACGGGTGCGGCGTGGGGCTTTGCGGCGCCTGCACCGTGCACGTCGACGGCGCCGCGCAGCGCTCCTGTCAGCTCCCCGTCGGCCGCGTCGGGCACGCGAAGATTCACACGATCGAGCACATCGGCGCGACCGCGGCTGGCGAGCGGCTGCAGCAGGCATGGCTCAAGATCGATGTGATGCAATGCGGCTACTGCCAGGCGGGACAGATCATGTCCGCGTGCGCACTCCTCGGGCGGACCGCGCAGCCGAGCGAGGCGGAGATCAATGCCGCCATGGCAGGCAACCTCTGCCGCTGCGGCTGCTACAACCGCATCCGCAGCGCCATCCGGATCGCTGCCGGCCTGGAAGAGGAGGGCGGCCATGTCGCGTGAGCTCACAGCGGCCAGTCTCGACCGGCGGAACGTACTCAAGGCCTCGCTGCTCGCGGGCGGAGGGCTCGCGCTCGATGTGCTGATCCCGTTCCCGGTGAGCGCGCTCGAGACGGCGCAAGAAAGAGAGCACGCCGCGGCGCAGCTCTCGGCCTTCGTCTCGATCGCGCCCGATGGCACCGTTACCATCATGTCCAAGAATCCCGAGATCGGACAGGGCATCAAGACCTCGCTGCCGATGATCGTCGCGGACGAGCTCGACTGCGACTGGAGCCAGGTGCGCATCGCGCAGGCGGACCTCGATCAGAAGCGCTACGGGGAGCAGTACGCGGGCGGCAGCACGGCGACGCCGCGGGACTGGCTGCCGATGCGGCAGACCGGCGCCGCAGCGCGCGCCATGCTGGTGCAGGCGGCCGCGCTCAAGTGGCGCGTGGACCCAAGCGAGCTGACGACCGCAAAGGGACGCATCTACCACGCCGCCAGCGCGCGCTCGGTCGGCTACGGTGACGTCGCCTCCGCCGCCGCCGCGGTGGCGCCGCCGGACTTAAGCGCGGTGCCGCTCAAGCGCCCCGAACAGTTCACCCTCATCGGCCGGCCGATGGTCGGCATCGACAGCGCGAGGATCGTCAAGGGTGAGCCGATCTTCGGCGTCGACATGCGCTTGCCCGGCATGCTGTACGCGGTCTATGAGGTCTCACCGGCCCACGGAGGCCGGCTGGTCAAAGCCGACGTCGAAGCGGCGAAGCGCGCGCCCGGCGTCCAACACGTCGTGCCGATCGTCGGCAACGGCGATGCCGACTCGGGTCTCGCAGATGGCGTCGCAATCGTGGCCACCAACTGGTGGCTCGCCGACGAGGCGCGCGCGAAGCTCAGGATCGACTGGGACCTGAGCGCCGCGAAAGGCCACAGCTCCTCCGTCTACCGGGCCAAGGCCGATGCCGCGATCGCCGCCGGCGCGGGCACGGATCTGCGCCTCGATGGCGATCCGGCCGCCGCCCTCGCCTCGGCGGCCAGGCGCATCGCGGCGCGCTATGACTATCCCTTCATCGCGCACGCGCCGATGGAGCCGCAGAACTGCACGGCGCGCTACGCCGACGGCAAGCTCGAGATCTGGGCGCCGAGCCAGACACCGCAGCGCGGGCTCGATCAGCTGCACAAGGTATTCGGCATCGCGCCCGAAGCGGTGACCTTGCATCTGCGGCGCGCCGGCGGCGGCTTCGGCCGCCGCCTCATGAACGACTACATGGTGCAGGTCGTGGCGATCGCGAAGGCGTTGCCCGGCGTGCCGATTCAGCTGATGTGGTCGCGCCCGGACGACATGCGCCGCGACTACTACCGGCCCGGCGGCTGGCACAGCTTCGAGGCGGGCATCGGCGCCCACGGCGAGCTCATTGCCTTCACCGATCACTTCGTCACCTTCGGCGACGGCAAGACGCCCGCGCGCGCCGCCGGCTTCAATGTCGCGATGCCGCCGGCGGGGCTCATCGAGCACCTGCGCTACAGCCAGTCGATGATGCCGACGGTTGTGACGACCGGCGCCTTGCGCGCGCCGGGATCGAACGCGCTGTGTTTCGCCTCGCAGTCCTTCCTCGATGAGGTCGCGCTCGCGGCCGGCACGGACTTACCCAGGCTCATGTTGACGATGCTCGGTGAGCGCCGTGAGATTGCCCCGCCGGGCGGCGGCGTGCCTTTCGACACCGGACGCGCGCGCGATGTGATCGAGAAGGTCGTCGCAACCTCTGCGTGGACGCACAAGCCGGCGCAGTCCCTCAGGGGCAAGGGCTTCGCGTTCTACTTCTCCCATCGCGGTTATTTCGCCGAGGTGGTCGAGGCGAGCGCCGCGGGCGGCAAGGTCACGGTCCACAAAGTGTGGGTCGCCGGGGACATCGGCAGCCAGATCATTAATCCCATGGGCGCGGAGAACCAGGTGCGCGGCGCGGTGATCGATGGACTCGCGCAGGCGCTCGCGGGACAGGCGATCGAGTTCGTCGACGGCGTGGCGCAGCAGAGCAACTTCCACGACTTCCAGCTGGCGCGTATTCCCGCCACGCCCGAGATCGAGATCGCCTGGGTGCGGCCCGACAAGCCGCCGACCGGGCTCGGCGAGCCGGCGCTGCCGCCGGTGATCCCGGCGCTGACCAATGCGCTCTGCGCGGCCACCGGCACGCGCATTCGCTCGCTCCCCGTGCGCTTAGCGAGCGCGTAGCGGACCTTGCCGGAGGGGAAGGCGCATCGCCACGGCGTCCGCCGGTCTCGCGAAGCTCACGCGGCCCAGGCTGTTCCGCGTCATCGAGCGCGAGCGCTTGTTCCGGCAGCTCGACAGCGCGCGCGAGCGCGGTTCGGTGTGGGTCATGGGACCGCCGGGCGCGGGGAAGACCTCGCTCGCGGCAAGCTACTGGAGGGCGCGGCGCCTCGCCGGCGTGTGGTACGACATCGATCCGGGTGACGCGGATCCGGCCTCTTTCTTCCACTACCTGTCACTCGCGGCGCCCAAGCCGCGCGGCAAGCATCCGGCGCCACTTCTCACGCTGACCCCGGAATATCTCGCCGATCTGGTGGGGCTGTGCCTCGGCGCCCAGGCGGGCGAAGAGCGGCTGCGCGTCGTGGTTCGCGACGGCGGTTTCTCCAGGTTCCGTCGCGCGGCGCAAACGCCGTTCAACCTGATTTTCGAAGCTCGCGCCTGAAGGCGCAGGAGGTTCCATGCCAGCACCCGCGCAGGCCCGCAGCGCTCGCAAGTCGATCGACTGCCGGCGGTATCCGAGTGAGAAGGGCTGCACGCTCAAGATCTCCGGCACGGAGGAAGAGGTGCTCGATGCGGCTTCGGCGCACGCCATCGCCGCGCACGGCCACGCCGACACGCCCGAGCTGCGCAACGAGTTGCGAGCGCTGCTCACCAGCGAGCCCGAGTAAGGAGGAACGCGGGAGCGCGCGGCGACACTGCGCACCGGGACGCAGTCGCCGCGCGTGACCGTCGCATCGAAGGGCTCGCAGCCGCTGCGCGCCCGATGGAGCAGAGAGCCACCGCCCTTAGGGGCGAGAGAGTTATGTCTAGTTCGGCGCCATATGTTTAATCGAGTTGCAGCGCACAACCACAGGCTTATCCTAACGCCCGCACCGAGAACAATTGTCAAGTCGCACAGGTCGCGATTGCAGGGATGTTTCTGGGGAAGTGCGCTATGGACTACAGTGTTGACGAGATCTCGCCGAACGTATGGCGTGTGAGCATCGGGACGATCACTCGCATCATCCGGTTTCGCAGCGACGACATGACTTTCGCGCCCTGGGACGTGACCAGCGCGGATGGCCAGACACTCTGGAGCGCCTCATCGCTCGCGTCGGCCTTTCGCTGGATCCAGGCGCGCACCGGCTATCCGGTGGAGGCGTTGTTCGCTCAGGCGCTCCTCGAACGCAGCGCCCACACCGAGTCGGACGAGGTGAAGGTCTCCGATGAATCGGCAGGGACCGGAGAGAGTCAACGGGCGCTCGGCAGCTGACTGCCGCGCTTAACGCCATCTCCCGACCTTCCCGGGGATTATTCCCGGCACTGGCGGTGCGCCATGATTTTAAAGAGGACCGGGCGATCCGTTAGGACGCACGCGGGCGGCTCGCCTGTTTGTTGATTGAGCTTAGTCGAGGTTTCCCGGCGGCCTGGGTGACGACATCGCGGCGATGAGTGCTCCGTTTGCCTCGCAGAGCATCGCGCACGCGCTTCATCGCCAGCACCGGAATGTAGGAGCGTACGCGCGCGCCGTGCTCGAGAAGCACCAGTTCGCGCTCATAGAGACCCAGGACGAGCTCCATCGGGCAGCCCAATTCCCGGGCAAGCTGCTCGAAGGGCGGGCCGGAGTCCTGGGCTCTCATCGCAGTGCCCTGCGGCCGCGATGCATGAGCTGCCTGGGTTGTGTGCGGAGAGTGCCTCTGTGTCTCGCTTAGCATGCCTACATTCTTGGGCACGGCTGCTGCAATGCCATACGCAGAAGCGCGGATGGCTCAAATGAGTCAAATGCGGTGCTCGGTGTCCATCGGCCCGCGCCTGGCGCGCAACTGATCCGGTTCCCCCTTAACCTTCGCTGCGCACAAACGGTGCGAGGAGCAGCCATGCGATATGTCCGGAACGACGTTCCAGCGTGTGCTGCGCTCGTGACTCTGCTGCTCGCCTGCGCCGCGGTAGGTGCCGGCGCGATGGAAGTCCCGAGCAGCGGCGAGCGGCTGGTGCATCGTTTTCTGGATGTCGCCCTCTCGCCAGACGGCAGCCGCGTGGCATCCGTCGAAGGAGACTTACCCGTTGGCGGCTCCTATCCGGAGTTGCGCGATCTCGTGATCCGGCGAACGGCCGACGGCCGCGCGGCCACCGTGCCCATGACCTGCGGCCGCGTGCCGCAGTGCTGGCCGGGATCGCCGGCCTGGTCAGCGGATGGACGGCACCTCTCTTTCACGGTGCGCGTTCCCGGCAGCCACGACTACTCCCTCTATACGGTCGATGCAGACGGTGCTGTGCCGGCGAAGGTGCTCGACTTCAACGGCACGCTGACCGGCCTTCGTTACGCCGCCGATGGCACGCTCGCCGTGCTCGCCGTCGAGAATGCGGTCAAGGAGGTCGGTGCGACCGAAGCCGGCGCGCCCATCGCCGGGGATCTGGATACGCCACCCGCCGAACAACGGATTGCAGTGGTCGACGGCGGCCGCCTGCGCTTCGCGTCGCCGGCCGATCTCTTTGTATACGAGTACGACTGGCGTCCCGACGGCCGCGGCTTCGTGGGTACCGCAGCACCGGGCGACGGCGATAACAACTGGTGGATCGCAAAGCTGTACGTGTTTGAGCAGAGCGATGGGGCGGCGCACATTCTCTATACGCCGCGCTCGATCCGCGAGCAGCTGGTCGGTCCGCAGGTCTCTCCGGACGGCACGCGTGTTGCGGTCATCGCCGGCCTGATGAGCGACTTCGGATTGACGGGGGGCGAGGCACTCACCATCCGCCTCGACGACGGATCGGTCGAGGATGCAACGCCCGACAGTAAGGCGACCGTGACCGGGATCGGCTGGAGCTGTCGTGGCGATCTCATGGCTTGGCGGTTGGCGGGCGACCAGACTCAGTGGGTCAACCTGCCCGGACCGGCGGATCGCGCCGCTGCACCGCGTGTGCTCTACAGCGCTGCCGAATCGGTCATGGCCAGCGAGTCAGTCGCCTGCCCATCCGGAAAGCTCGCCGTCGTGCGGCAGTCGTTCACCTCGCCCCCGGAGCTTGCCGTGGGCACGCCGGAGCAGCTGCGCGTGCTCACGAGCGTCAATGCCGGCCTGGTCTCCCCCGCGGTCGTGCGCAGCCTTCACTGGCAAAACGAGGGCTTCGAGGAGCAGGGCTGGCTGCTGCTGCCGCCGAAGGTTTCCGGCAAGGTCCCTCTGGTGACGATAGTGCACGGTGGGCCGGCCGGTGCGGTGAGGCCGTCCTTCGCCGGACCCGGCCTGCAGTGGAGCATGCTCGAGCGTGGCTGGGCGGTCTTCTATCCGAATCCCCGCGGCAGTTTCGGCCAGGGCGAGGCCTACACCGCGGCGAACGTGCGCGACTTCGGTCATGGCGACCTGCGGGACATTCTCGCCGGCATCGACGCGGCCGAGCGTGAGGCACCGATCGACGATGCGCGGCTCGGGCTCACCGGCGGCAGCTACGGCGGCTTCATGACGATGTGGGCGGTGACGCAAACACATCGTTTCAAGGCCGCGGTCGCGGCGGCCGGGATCAGCAACTGGATTTCGTACTACGGCGAGAATGGCATCGACGAGTGGATGCTGCCGTTTTTCGGCGCATCCGCCTACGAGGATCCCGAGGTGTACGCGCGCTCGTCAGCGATCAACTACATCCGCAACGTGCGCACGCCGACCTTCGTCTACGTGGGCGAGCGCGATGTGGAGTGTCCTGCACCGCAGACACAGGAATTCTGGCATGCGCTGAAGGCCCTCGGCGTGCCGACCGCAATCATGATCTACCCCGGTGAGGGCCACGGACTGCGCGAGGCGGCTCACTCGAAGGATGCAGTCGAGCGCACGCTCGCGTGGTTCGACAGGTATCTCACGCCGAATCGCTCCGGCCGGTAGGGTGCGAACAGCTCCGCTCGCGAGTCGTTGAGGACTTCCTCGGCGGTGAGGCGTCCGACGATCGGTGCGAGCGTGACGCCGCTGTGCGTTACCGCGACGTGAATGGCGCGGCAGGTGGGGAGCGAGCCCATGACGGGCAGCTCGTCGGGCGGCATCGGACGAAAACCCAGCGTCAGCCGCTCGAGCGGCGCACCGTGCACACCGGGCAGGAACTGAGCGATCCTGCCGAGGATGCGCTCACCGTGCCATCGCTCGAGCTCGACGCTGGGAAACTGCGCGACCTGCGCGCGGATCTCCTGATGCTCCGGGGTGTCGGGAGGAGTCGGCGCATCGGTCCCGACCACTGAGCCGTCGGCCATCTGTTTGAAGGAGACGCCGCCGGGCGCGTCATGCACCAGGCGCGTGAGGGGCGTCACGCTCGCGCTGTGGGCGAGGATACCGGGGGCGTGGCGCAGCGCGAGCGGAAATCCCGCCATGGCGAGCAGCCGCGGCGTGTCGACGCCGGCGGCGACCACGAGTCGATCGAGTGCGAAGGTGCCCTGTGTGGTGCGCACCGCGCGCAGCCGCCCGCGCGCGACCTCGAGCGCGGTCACCTCGCAGGGATAGAGCACCCGGGCGCCCGCCGCAGTGGCGATCACGAGAAAGCGCCGGGTCACCTGGACCGGATCGAGGTGTCCATCGATCGAGGAGTAGATGGCGGCACTCACCGGTCCGGTCGCGAGATTCGGATCGAGTCGCCCGATCTCCTGCGCTGCGACCGCTCGCACGGGGTAGGGCGAGCTCTCGAGCTGGTATGCGTTGGCGCGCACCCCGGCGGCTTCCGCCCCATCGCTCGCCCAGTTGAGATATCCACCCCACACCATCCCGAGCGACAGCGCCCGATCGAGCGCGTGATAGGCGGCGATGCTCTCGAGGCGCAATGCGCGGTAGTGCGTATCGTCGACGAATGCGTTGACCCAGGCGAAGGAGTTGCGCGTTGCGCCTTGCGCGGGCGCGGCTTTCTCGAACAGCCACACCGAGGCGCCCGCGCGCGCCAGGTGCATCGCGATCGAGGCGCCGACGATGCCGCCTCCGGCGACACCCACGCGCAGCCGCGCGGCCGCCCCCACCGCCGGGCGCAACACCCAGGTCGATGCGGTCGCGGTGAGCATGGCGAGCAGCTCGCGGCGGCGCGCATCCGCCGCGGCGCCTTGGCCCGGGTCCCGATGAATCGGTGATCGCGCCAGTTGGTCTGCGGCCGCTTCGGTATTATCTTGCCGCGCTCGAGCGTGAGCCGGGCTACGCATAGGGTCATCTCATGTTTGTTCGTCTCATGATGGCGATCGCAATCGCCTGCGGCGGCTCGTGCGCGGTGGCGGCGGACTCGGACTGGTCACGACAGGCTGCGGCAAGCGTGGCCCAGATCGGCGGCGACATCAAGACGCCGGGGCTGCACCATCCGGTGAGAGTGCAGCGTGACCGGTGGGGTGTCGCCCATATCTACGCTCGTGATCAGCACGATCTGTTCTTCGCCCAGGGCTTCGTGGCCGCGCAGGACCGCCTGTTTCAGATGGAGCTCTGGAAGCGCGCGGGACAGGGCCGGCTGGCCGAGGTCCTGGGCGCAGCGCTCGTGCCGCGAGACATCAACGCCCGGCGGTTACGGTATCGGGGCGATATGACCGCGGAATACGCCAGCTACGCACCCGATGCGCTCGAGATACTGCAGGCGTTCACCGCGGGCATCAATGCCGACATCGCGGTCGTGCGCGCTCCCGGGGGGCGCGGGCTGCCTGTCGAATTTCGGATCGCCGCCTTCGAGCCCGAGCCGTGGAAGCCCGAGGACTGTCTGAATCGGCTGGCGGCCTACTCGATGATGGGCAACGCATCGAGCGAACTGTTGCACGCGCAGCTCGTCAGCCTTGTCGGCGCGGAGCAGGCCACCGAGCTGGTGCAACTCGACCCGCGTGTGCGACTCGATCCGGTCCCAGGCACGGACCTCTCGGGACTGTCTCCGGCGCTTCTCGCGAACGTCGTGAGCGCCGACGTGCGCACTCCATTCCCGGCCTCCTCACGGCATGAGAGCAACAACTGGACAATAGCGGGCACTCTCACGGCGAGTGGGCTGCCGCTTCTCGCCGGCGACCCGCATCGCGTGATCGCGCAACCCTCGCTGCGCTACATCGTCCATCTGATCGCGCCGGGCTGGAATGTCATCGGCGCCGGAGAGCCCGCCTTGCCGGGGGTCGCGATCGGTCACAACGAGCACATCGCATGGGCCTTCACGATCTTTGGATTGGATCAGGAAGACCTGTATCTGGAGACCCTGAATCCGAGCGACCCGAAGCTCTACAAGACTGCGCACGGCTGGTCGCCCATGCAGGAAGAACGCGAGGTCATCCACGTGCGTGGCGGCGCCGACGTGGTCGCGGTCCTTCACTTCACAGACCACGGTCCCGTGCTGTGGGAGGATGGCACGCGGGCACTGGCGCTGCGATGGGTCGGCGCCGAGCCCGGTACCGCAGGCTATCTCGGCTCGCTCAGCCTCGACCGGGCAGAGGATTGGCGACAGTTCGAGCTCGCCATGCCGCGCTGGAAAGTGCCGTCCGAGAACATCGTCTACGCCGACCGCGCGGGTAACATCGGTGAGCATTCGACGGGGCTCGCGCCATTTCGCCGGAACTTCAGCGGACTTCTGCCGCTGCCGGCAAACGGGGAGTTCGAATGGGCAGGATTCGTGCCGAACACCGCGCTGCCGCACAGCTTCAATCCCCCGCAGGGCTTCATCGCGACGGCGAATCACAAGATGATCCCGGCAGACTATCCTTATGCCGTGGGGTTTGAATGGGCTGCCCCCACGCGCTTTCAGCGCATTGAGGAAGTGCTCGCTGCCGCCAGGCACACTGGACAGAGGCTGACCCTGACGGACATGCAGGCGCTGCAGACAGATGTGGTGTCACTGCCCGCACGCCGCTTGCAACTTCTGCTGCGCGACGCGCTCGCCTCAGGTCGCGCCGTGAAGAGTGATGCGACCTCGAGGGCCGCAGCCCTCCTGCTCGGATGGGACTGCGCGTTGCGCGCCGATTCTCCGGCCGCGGCACTCTACGAGCTGTGGGCTGATGAGCTGCGCAAGTCCGTCACCCGCCTCGCGGTCCCCGAACGCGCTCGAGCCGTCGTGAAGACCTGGCCCTTAGACCAGGCGCTGACCGAGCTGACAGCGCCGCGCACCGCGGTATTCGGCGAGGATGCGCCGAGCGCCCGCGATCGGGTTCTTCTCGATGCATTGAGCACAGCGTACGAGAGACTCGCAGCCCTCGAGGGCACCGACCCGAAGCAATGGTCGTGGGGGGCTCTGCACAAGGCGTACTTCCGCCATGCGCTCGATACCTTGGGCGGGGCGAGCCTGCTGGATCGCGGGCCGGTGGAGCGTCCGGGCGATGGTGACGTGGTGCAGGCGACGTACTTCCATGACGACTCATTCGAGCAGAGCTCGGGAGCAAGCTATCGCGAGATTTTCGACTTGAACGACTGGGACAATGCCCTGGCGATCAATGTGCCCGGACAAAGCGGGGAGCCGGGGAGTCGGCATTTTGACGATCTCTTGCCGTTGTGGAGCAGCGGGGACTACTTCCCCTTGAGGTTCTCGAGGAAGGCGGTGAATGCGGTAACGACGGACACGTTGATGTTGCAGCCCTGATCGCGCGTTACCAAGGCTTCGATCTTCCCCAGGGCTGCGAGATCTGGTGCTAGACGCCTGAAGACGCAGCCAATCCGTTCAGCTCCTGCTCCTGATCGGAGCTATCGAGCTCGAAGACGTGGTTGTCGAAGTCGAAGAAGTAGAGCGATGTACCTGACTCGGACAGAATAAACTCGTAGCCGCTCGACTTCAGCTTATCGGCGATCGACGGGATGGTCTCGCGCGCGACGCGAAACGCGATGTGGTCACCCGTACGCTCGCGCCTGACGTCCGCGCCGATCAGAGCAAACCAAGTGACTCCCAGTCGAACGAACGTCTCGTCGTGTCCGTCCGCATCCGTGCGCCTTAGGACCGGGACCTCGAACAAGTCTCGCAGGAAGCCCGCGGTGCGCGCCGGATCCTGGACGATCAATGCGATGTGAGCGATTGGACCGAGCACAAGTACTCCCTAGGAAAAGAGCCACGTTGCCGCGATGCCTGCCGCGCACCCGAGCACGATCACGCCGATCGACACGAGGCGCAATGTACGCGACCCGAGCGAGCCCCAGAGCATCGCCACTGACGGGGCGCTGATGGGAGGAAGCGTCATAAGCAGAGAGGCGGCCGGTCCAACGCCGACCCCGAGCGCGAGCATCGCCTGCACGATCGGAACTTCTCCGGCGGTCGGGATGACGAAGATAGCGCCAGCGAGAGCGAATGCGACGATCCACAAGAGCGAGTTGTCCACCTCGTGTCCCACGTGGGGGAAGAGCCACGCGCGGGCGGCGCCGAGTGCCAGGACCAGCACCACGAACTCAGGAAGCAGCCGTGCAGACATTCGCCCGAGCACGATGAGCCAACGCACGAGGTAGCCGTCGGAATCCTTCTCTGGGCTGCGAGCCGCTGGCACCTGCTCGACTGGTATGCTCTCCTCGGGTCCCGCGAGGCGGTTCGCCAGCCATCCGAGTCCCAGGACCATGATTAGTCCGGCCACAAGGCGCAACACGGACCAGTGCCAGCCGAGTACGAAGGCAGTGAAGATCAGCGTCGCAGGGTTAAGGACTGTGTTTCCCAGCCAGAACGCGACGGCGCTCCCGGGCGCGGCGCGGCACTCCCGCAGCCCGGCAACGACCGGGGCGGCGCAACATGTGCACATCATGCCCGGTACGGATAAGACGCCGCCGAGGATCACGCTGCCTATGCCGCGTCCGCCGAGACTCGATGCGATCCAATGCCGCGGCAGCAGAACCTGAATGGCGGAGCCGAGGAGAAGCCCGAGGACCATGGCTTTCCAGATCGCATTGCCGTAGGCCACAGCGTAATCAATCGCCGCCCGTGCCGATGGCGGCGGAGCTCGATCCGCCGTGCCCATGAGGATGGAGGTGCCTATCGAGTGATGCGCCGCGGCAAGTATTCCCTTGTGGTAGTACGGTACCCACTTTACGACGGCGAGGCCGCCAATCGCGATGAACAGGACCGTCACCCATCCGAGGGTAGGACTGGCGGGGCGGCGGTCCATTGTTCGCTCGATCGGTCCACTTTTCATGCATCTGACCTCTGCCGCGCCAGCCGCCGTCGGAGTCATGACGCCACGGATACTACAGTACGCCGTGCAGTCTGGCGGCGGAGACGGCTGCGGGTGAACTCTCGCTCTGCGGCAGCGTCTGATCGTCGGAGTCCGGTAGTGGGAAGTACACGGACAGCGCTGCTGGCTTTTCTCGCGAGCCTCCTTCTGGGGGTCGGCTGCACCTCCATGCCCGCGCAGTCTCCTGAGCAGGCCCGGACGGACGCCGATGTTGCTGCTCGAGTCTATTCTGCGATCAAGGCGAATCGCCTGTGGTTTTACCCCGCACTGGAGGTGCAGGTAAGGAACGGCGCGGTTTATCTCACCGGACTGACGTTCGACCCACCTGCATACGATGCGGCCACCGATATCGCGCGTCACGTAGCGGGCGTAACCACGGTGACCAATGCGATTGTTGTGGACGTCGGCAGATAACTGCGCTCGGAGTCGTTGAGTCCGCGCCCGCAAGCCGAGGTTCAGGTACCGGCATTTTCCACCGTGTACCTGTGCTCACTCCGAGCGCTCCAGCGGTACAGATCCTCGTTCCCGCAATGCGGGCACTTGATCGCAGCAAGCTGGTCGTCGGATTCAGCGGAAGCCGGCTTGCTTGCCGCTTGTGTGAGCGCGATGGCAATGACACGCCCGCACGACTTGTTCTTACACACCCAGCCGGGGTAGAGATCCCCTGGAACCATCTGACGCGGCACCCTGACGTCGACGTGGCGCAAGCCCGGTGATGTCACTGGCCTGCGTACAGGAGTTCCTAGGGTCTTGGATGGACGTTTGATTGCCACTGGTGCCTCCCCGCGTAAGCAGTTTCGAGAGCCTACCGCGGCTGCTGGCTAGTGCCAATCGATGGTGAACAAGCACTGCCGCGTCCGCCTGGGTAATGCGGGTCGCTGATCGTTTTGATCCCTTTGGATACGCAGGCAGGCCAAACCAGCGTGCGAGCATCGACCGAACCCCATGCCATTCACGTCTCGTCGCAATTCCCCGACAGAGGACGTTGCGCTGCTCGGGCGTCGATTGACGTACGCTTTGGTCGGGAGCTGGCTCAATGGGGGCTGGTTATGAGGAAACGATTTCCCGGCGGTCATATCGGCCCTGCGCGCGGCAATTTCATCGGCGCACGCGCGGACTACTCAAAGGGGGCGTGCGTCGCGAGCGCAGTTCGCTTCTTTCCTGAAGAGCTACATTGCGACTCGGGCGGGACGCGCGGGCGTCCTCTGGTCGACGCCTTAGTCAGACGATCGGCCCGAGAACCATTCGCCCATATGCAGTAAAAGCCATGAGGAGGCCCAACAGGGCACTCAGAATCAAGGGCGTCATCTCATGGTACCTGACATGCACCCAGACAAACACGAGGCTCTCAATCGCCAGGAGTGTGGCAGCCAAAACGGTTAGCTGCGGCCGCCAGTGGAAGGCAGCGGGAGCGTGTTGCCACGGCGAGGCTGCAGAACGACGATATGACGAACTTCAGCTTCGATTGCACTTATCAGACGACCGATTGCATCAGAATGTGGAAGCTGGAGAGCAGTGATGGCACGCGCTTGCGCGAGAGTTTCGACATTTTCGATCGCCGCCCTCACACTGGAGCCATCGAATCGACGCAGGGCGTGCAGCGCATCACGCTGAGAGATGAGAACCAGAACGCAGAGCTCGTGGTTTCCGACCCGCAGGGTCGTCCGCGCATACGCATCGGCGTCGATGCCACTGGCATGCCGGCCATCGCGATGCTGAACCAGGATGGTAAAGAGGTCTATCGGGCTGGCAAGTGAGTATCGCTCGACTGAGTACGGCGCGCGTGTCCCTCCCTTAACGCTGGACTCGCAAGCGAGCTATAGCACATGACAACAGTTAACGAGTGGCGTGCGGCCGGCTCGTTCTTCGAACACAGAGGTCATCGCATCTTTTGGCGCGAGGCTAACAACTCTGGCGCGCCCACCCTCCTTCTTATTCACGGATTCCCGACTGCCTCCTGGGATTGGGAAAAGCTCTGGCCGGATCTGGTCGCCCGCTACCATGTACTTACGCTCGACATGATCGGGTTCGGCTTTTCCGATAAGCCGCATTTTTACGACTATCGAATCATGGACCAAGCCGATATACACGATGAGTTCCTCGGCATGAGAGGCGTCAAGGAATACCACCTGCTTTCTCATGACTACGGAGACACAGTCGCCTGCGAATTGATCGTCCGCGATCTAGAAAACGCCCGGCGGCCCAGGCTACTTAGCGTCGGATTTCTCAACGGCGGTTTGTTCCCGGAAACACATCATCGTCTATTGTTTCAGTCACTCCTTTTATCGCCCATCGGCTCGGTGGTGTCGCTGATGACCTCCAAGAAGGGAATGGCGAAAAACATGCGCAAAGTCTTCGGGAAATATCTGCCGCCGGATGAAGAGACCATCGACAGTATCTGGGCACTCATCAAGAATAACCACGGCGATCGGATCATGCACAAGCTCATCCACTACATTCCCGAACGTATTGAGCACCGCGAACGCTGGGTTGGCGGCCTGCAAAGGACAACCGTGCCCATCAAACTTATAGGCGGGATGGTTGATCCTATCTCCGGAGCGCACATGGTGGCCCACTATCGGGAGCTCATCCCCAATGCCAATGTGACCGAGCTGGCAGAAGTTGGCCATTACCCTCAGCTTCAGGCTCCCGGACAAGTCCTTAAGGCCTACCTTGAGTTTCGGGATGAGATTGCGCGACCTCCGGCGCCGGCCCGCGTTCCAAGTATTAGTCACCGCGCTGACGGCAAAATGCCGACGCGGAATTGGGAATCGCCAAGATGAAGAGCATTGCGATCGTGCTCGTCGTAGCGGTACTCGGGATTCTCGCGTGGGTGCTGCTTCACTCAGGTCACCATATTGCAGTCGTGGTGAATGGGCACCCGCTCGTTGGGCCGGCAAAGCTTGCCGCCGAAGGCTGGGGGCTGCTCGTGGGAATCGTGACGCTTTTCTGCACAGCGATCCTATTGGTCTTCGTGTTCGCCGGAGCGGCACTGATCGTGCTCGGTGCCTTGGTGTTTGCCGGGTCCGTGGTGGCTTGCTTCGCCTTTCCCTTCCTGCTGCCGCTCTTAGTTCCGCTTTTCCTCGTCTGGATCTTCGTCGCAGCAGCGCGCAGAGCGCGAAGGTAGCGCAGTCCGGGAGCCTTGGGCCTGGAATCGGCCACAAGAGTCGTTCGAGGCGCCATCTGAATTTTCTCGACTAGCGGACACCCATTGACCGGAAGAGGACCTCGAACTTAAGCGATTACCAGAAGAGAATCAGAGAGTTAGGCAATCACCGATTACGTTTACCCGCCAAATTGCCCACTGCCAGATCGGTGCTTAGACAGCGCTTCCACCTGCCGCGCAGCGGGTAACAACAAGTCGTCCGGCTCAGTTCGCTGCGGTTCGTCCAAGCCGACAAATGCGCCAGCAAGGCGGATTTGTGGTTCGACGCAATCCTTACTAGAATGTAATTCGTAAGGAGCCTCGCATGAGCACTGAATCGACCCTGACGAGCAAGGGCCAGACCACGGTCCCCAAGGCCATCCGCGAGAGCTTGCGCTTGAAGCCCGGTGACCGGATCACCTTCACTCCGATGCCCGACGGCACGGTGCTGATGCGAGTCAAGAACAAGAGTGTCATGAGTCTCGCCGGAAGCCTGCGCCGGCGGGGGCGGAAAGCGCTGCCGGTCGAAGAACTGTCGCGCTGATGCTCGGCATCGACACCGATGTCCTGCTGCGGTTTCTGGTGCGCGACGAGGAGCGGCAGTTCGCAAGAGCGCAACGGCTGTTGCGCCGCGAGGCCGAGCGCGGCGAGCCGGTGTTCGTCAGTCAGCTGGTGCTGCTCGAGACCGAATGGGTGCTGCGCAGCCGTTATGGCTTGAGCAAGGCGGAGATCCTCGGGGCGTTCTCTGGTTTGCTCGAATCAGCCGAACTGCACATCGAGGGGGAGCCATCGCTGGAGCAGGCGCTGTTCATATGGAAGGAGTCTGCGACGGAATTTGCGGACTGCCTAATCGGCAGGCGGCATCTTGAACTCGGGTGTCAGGCGACGGCGTCGTTCGATCAACGGGCTCTCAAGCTGCCGGGTTTCATTGCTGCCTGAAGCGCGCCCGACATCACTGCTCAACAAGCGCTTCGCCGCGCCGGAGGAAGCCTCCGATGAAGGCCGTCGGACCTGGCGTCAAAGAGATTCGAGTGCGAGATGCAGTCGGTGCTTTTCGCGTGATCTATCTGGCAGCTGGACTCGAGGGAGCGTATGTCCTCTGCTGCTCGCGGGCGCGGGTGCAGCGCCGCTCTTCGCGCAGGATCTGACGCTACATCTGCCCGGCTCCGGGTCGTGGAGCCGGAGCGTGGTCGAGTACCAATGCGATGCGGCGGGCGAGCAGCTCGGCTTGCCTGCCGGCCCGTTCACGGTTGAATATGTGAACGGCGCCGGCAACAGCCTGGCGCTCGTCCCGGTGTCCGGCAAGGCGCGGATCTTCGTCAATGTCTGGTCAGCTTCGGGTGCACGCTATGTGGCCGGCGAGTTCCTCTGGTGGGATGCCACCGGGCGCACCACGCTCCTTCAGTCCGAAACGCCAGCTAAGCGCATGCAGGCGACCTGCCGGCGCATCCGCCTCATTAGCCCCGTAACCGCGCGCACGCTTCGCCGATGCTTACCCTCGCAGATAACCTCCTGATCCTGGGCGGAGTGATGACGCTGTCGCTCCTCTATATGGTGGTGATCAACCACGTCTGGCCCGCCAAGGACCGCTATGCAAAAGAGGACATGATCGGCTGGCAGCTGAGTATTCTCGGCACCACCTATGCCGTGATCGTCGGATTCATGCTCTACACCGAATGGACCAACTTCGTCGCGGTGCAGCTCAACGTCGAAATGGAGGCCAGCGCCCTGCAGAACCTCTATCGTTTGAGCTACGGGTTGCCCGACGCTTCGCGTACGGAGCTGCAGGCGCAGACCCGTGCCTATGCCTCGGCGGTCGTCGATGCGGACTGGCCGGATATGGCAGCCGGCCGCGTGCCCGAGCGCAGCCACACTATCAACCAGGAGTTGTGGAAGTCGCTGATGTCGGTCCATGCGACCACGGCCTCCGAGAGCACGGCCCAGGACCATGCGCTGTCGCAGCTCACCTCGCTGACGCAAGGCCGGCGCATCCGAGTGCTGCAGAGTCTTTCGCGCCTGCCGGGTATCTTCTGGTGCGTGCTGGTGGTCGGCGCGGTGCTGACGATAGTCTCGGTCGGAACGTTCGGCTCGCGGGTCTATTGGCTGCACGCCTTCCAGGTGTTCTCGCTGACGCTGCTCATCACGCTTGCGATGCTGGCGATTGCCGATCTCAATCGACCCTTTCAGGGATGGGTTCACGTGGGCAACTATGCCTTCCAGCGCGCCCAACAAAATATGAGTGACATACCGCTCGAGGCTCCGACCGGTTAGGCCGAGGGGCAGGCCGCGCTAGTAGAAGCGCCAATAGAAATAGTGTCTCTACAGAAAAAGGGACACGCGCGACTCACGAAGCGTGCGTAGAATTGTGCTCGCTGATTCGCCGGATTCTGGCCGAATCAGTGCCGATAAATCACCTGTAACTTATGAAAAATGATGCCCGGGAGAGGACTTAGACTCGGGTGATTTTCAGAGCAGGATCAGAATGTTAGAAAATCACCGACAGAAATCACCCGCCAAATTGCCCGCTGCCGAGGGTGCGCTTGAACGCGACTTTATGCGAGGGACGTAGCGGGTAACGAACAGGTGTGCGGCGTGGTTCGGTCTCGTTTGTCCGCGTCCGTTTTTCTCGTCCTAGGATTCGCAAGCAGCGCGCAGAGTCTGGATCCGACAAGAGTCTCGCTGTCGCCGGGGAACCATCAGTTTAGGGGGTTCTTGCAATGAAAATGATAGTGATGGTCGGCTCAATTGCGCTGACAGCTTTCGCTGCCACCCCTGGTGCGACGACGACGGCGGCTGCTTTCCGAGTTGAAGAGGCTACCATTGCCGACATTCATAAGGCACTCCAGAACAAGCAGGTCACCTGTCGCGTGATCGTTCAGAGCTATCTCGACCGAATAGCCGCCTACGATCACAAGGGACCGGCACTCGCCTCTATGCTGACGTTAAATTCGAAGGCGCTCGCCCAGGCAGAGCAGCTCGATGCGGAATATGCGAGGTCGGGCCCTGTGGGGCCGCTTCACTGTATTGCTTTGGTCCTCAAGGACAATTACAACACGGCAGATTTGCCGACAACAGGCGGCTCAGCATCGCTCGCGGGCGCACAGCCGCAGTCGGACGCCTTCGTGGTCGTTAAATTACGCAAGGCAGGAGCGATCATCCTTGGCAAGTCGAACATGCATGAATTCGCGCAGGGGGGCCTGACAGTTAGTTCGCTGGGTGGTCAGACGCTCAACCCGTATGACCTGACGCGAACTCCAGGAGGTTCGAGCGGGGGAACCGGGGTCGCGGTCGCGGCCAACTTCTGCGTCGCGGGCACCGGCAGCGATACGGTGAACTCGATACGCTCGCCTGCTTCGGCTAACGCGTTGGTCGGCATCCGACCGACGAAAGGTCTGCTGAGCCGCGCTGGGATCATGCCGGTTTCAGAGACCCAGGATGCGATTGGGCCGATCGCTCGCACAGTAGCCGACGCGGCGCGGCTTCTGCAGGTCATGGCCGGTTACGACCCGAACGATCCCTCGACTGCATGGAGTATCGGGAACACTCCGGCCAACTACGCCTCCTACCTTGACCAGGGCGGAATGCAAGGCGCACGACTGGGTATTCTCAAAACAATGCTGGGAAGCGGGCCCGAACACCAGGAGGTAAACGCCATCATGGCTGAGGCGATCACCGCGATGAAGAGGGCAGGAGCTGTCATCGTCGAGGTCGACGCTCCCGCGCTCGATGCCGCGAAACTCATCGCTGACAATGACGTGCAGAAATATGAGTTCAAGGCGCTGATCAATGGCTATCTGATGACCATACCCAACGCACCGGTGAAATCGTTGTCCGAGATCATCGCTTCGGGGAAGTATCACAAGGCGTCGCTCGAGAAATTTCTA
>JASHQW010000312.1 GCA_030038875.1 Gammaproteobacteria bacterium
TTGATCGGCGTCGAGTCGAGGACGGTCAGGCCGTGGTCGGCCGCGAACCCCTCGATGCTCGCGGCAGCCTTGTCCCCGGATGGCGCTTGCAAGAGCAGCAGCGCGTGCCCCGGCTCGATGTCCGGCCGTTGATCCGACAGCGGGCGCCGATGCGACACGCAGCGGTCGACCACCAGGACGTCCCAACAGCCCGGCTCGAGGTGCGCGCCGGGTGGCGCGGAGAGCCGGATATACCCGTCGGACGAGACTTGCCCCATGAGTGGTCCGCGCAGCGCCTCGCCGGGTGCCGCAGGACAGGCGGCTGCACCCGCGACTGGACCGCTCGCTGGCGGGCTCGGGGCGCCAAACACGCTCTCGAGCGAGGCGCGATGCGGCAATAGCAGCACCCTGGTGCCTGCGTGAGCCGTCGCGTCCGTTCCCGTCAGCTGCGCGTCGAAAATCGGAGCCTCGGGGGCGGGCTCCGTGACCGGCGCGGGTGGCGCCGGGCTCGAGCCTCCCGCGGGCGGTGTCTCCGGGCCCAGGTCGCGCAGGCACGCATCGCTCGAGCAGCTGGCGACCCCACGGTCACTGCAGAGCGCGTCGCGATACGCGCGCCACACGCCTTCCTCCATCGGAAAGCGCACGGCGGCTGCGCCGCCGCCGAGCGGTTGCACCTCGAAGCCCTCGATGCCGTTGCGAGCCGCGTAAGCCTCGACGTCCGTGCCGGGGGCAAGCTCAACGACCCGAAGCTCAGGCGAGCCGAGCGTGAGCTGGCCCGCAAGCACCACCGGTGTCAGCGAAAGCGCGCCGAGCAGTGCGAGGCAGCGTGTGTTCATGGCGCCGCCCTAAGGTCGACGACGTAGCGCGCGGCCCTCGCTTTACCGTCGCTACTCGTCGTGACGAGCTCGAGGATCCAGCGGCGCGGGCCGCGCAGTGTCCGTGCGTCGAACTCGGCAACTTTCCCGGCGTGCACCGCTTGCGCGAGCGGCGCACCAATGTCGAGCCAGTCGTCCGGGTACGACTCGGGCGCGGCACGCAGCTGCGCGCCGCCGAACGCGCTCGCATCGACCGTGCCCGTCACGACGATCGTTGGCGCCTCGGCGCTGCCACCGAGCGTGACCGCATCGATGTGCGCCTCGACCCAGAACCGCTCATCCCCCGTAAGTGCGGCGCGCACGTCGAGCAGGCCGTAGCCCGTCTGCAGGTTAACGCCCTTCGGCTCGAGCTCGCGCGCCGACTGCACCAGTAGCCGTCCCGCCTCGACGCCGCTCAGCGTCGGCCGGCACGAGAGCAGGAGCGACGCGCTTCCCGAAACAATCGCTGCGGCAAAGGAGGTGCCACTGGCGCGGTAGTAGCGCCCCTCGGGTCCGACGATTGCCGCGCCCGGCCGGTAACCCGCAGCGCCTGAGGTCGCGATCAGGTCGGTGCCGCGCGCGCGAACCCCCAGGATATCGACCCCGGGAGCGGCGATCCGTACGGAGCGACCCCAGTTGGCGAACTTGGCGCGTCGGTCATCGCGGTCGGTGGCGGCGACGGTGAGGACGCCGTCGAGGTCCGCGAGCCCGAAGTCGTGCGTGTCGCGAGCCTGGTTGCCCGCGGCGACGACCACCAGGATCCCGGCATCGATCGCGCGACGCACGGCGCGCGCACCGACCTCGCCGAGTTCGGCGTCGCCAAGGCTCAGGTTGATGACGCGCGCGCCATGTGCCCTGGCAAAGTCGACCGCGGCCGCGAGGTCGCTGCTGCGTCCGTAACCGGCCGCGTTCAGCACCTTGAGCGCCATGATTCGCGCCCATGGGTTGATGCCCGAGCTGCGGCCGCCGGGAGCCGCGGCGATGAGTCCGGCAACCAGAGTACCGTGCCCAGCGTCGTCCCACGGATTGTTGTCGCCGTCGACGAAGTTCCAGCCGATGAGGTCGCCGACGTAGCCGTCGTGGTCGTTGTCCAGCCCGTTCAGTTTCTCGCCGGCGTTGACCCAGAGCTGAGTGCGCGGCAGGTCCGGGTGCAGGTAGTCGATGCCGGTGTCGATGACCGCGACCGTGACCGGCTGTGGCGCGGCGCAGTGTTGCGCCAGGACGTCTCTGGTCGCGGACGACGCGTCAAGTCCGATGTGGTCGGCCCACCAGCGGTCCGGATAGGGGGTGCTCGACCCTGGCGCGCCACTCTCCTCCGCGGCTGCCGAGACGCAGCACATGAGGCTCGCGATCAGCGCCCATAGCACACGCACGCTCACTCTCCATCGCGCGCCGCGAAGCGCACCACCCCGCGCGAAGCCCGCAACTGCCTCAGCGCGGCCTCCGCCGAAGCCGAGCGCCCGTGGAGCTCTATCGTGTAGAGCTGCTCGGGCGTCGGGCCGGCGATGATCTCGGCGTCGATGCCGGCCAACACCGCGCGCAGCTGCGCCTCGGTCGCAGTCGGCTCAAAGGCAACACTGAGTCGCGGGCCGGCTGGCGTGGTCGATGCGCTCCCGGCCAACGTCCGGAAACCGGATTCGGCGCGTTGCGAGAGCTCGAAGGTGGCGCCCATCGCGAGAATCAGCGCCAGCTGCACCGCTAGCGCGACCCGCCCGCCGACCGGCATTGCGAGCCAGGTATTACGCAGCCACGCGCCCAGCTCCGCGAGCGGCGCGCGCGCCTGCACCCGGCGCTCGGTGCGCTCATCCGCTTCGATCCTAGCCCACGCTTGCGCGACGTGGCCGCGGAACTCGGGCTCGCCCGCACGCGGCGCGGCGGCGGCCGACTCGATCGCCTGCCACTCCTTCAGCTCGCGCCGCAGATCCGGCGAGCGTGCGAGTTCGGCCTCGACGGCGGCCGCCTCTTCGGGCGCCAGCGAGCCCGCCGCATACCACGGCAGGTTGCGCCGCACCTCGTCTCGGTTCACGACTCGCCTCCCTCGCCGAGCAGGCGGGTCAGCAGCGGCTCGAGCTTTTTTTTCGCGTGGAATATGCGGGTCTTAACTGTGTTCTCGGGGCACTTGGCGATTGCGGCGATCTGGCGGTAGTTGAGGCCCTCGACGAAGGCCAGCTCGATCACTTCGCGTTGCTCGACCGAGAGCCGGTCGAGCGCGGCCTGCAGGCGTTCGCACATGCGCCCGCCGTCGACGCGCGCCTCAGGCGAGGGAGCGGGATCGGCAACCTCAGCGGCCTCGTCCGAGTCGCCAATGTAGAGCGTGCGGCCGCGCAGAGCGTTCAGCGTCCGGTGGCGCGCAATCCCGAAGATCCAGGTCGACGGCGCGGAGCGGCCGGCGAACTCGGCGGCGCTCTTCCAGATCTCGAGCATCACATCGTTCACTACCTCTTCGGACTTGCCCTGATCGCGGCTTAGCCGGAAGGCAAAGCGGAACACGCGGGACGCGTATTTGGTATAGAGCCGCTCGAAGCTGCGCCGGTCGCGACGCGCGACCGCTGCGATCAGCCGCACGTCCTCATCGGCCGCCTCGTCGCCGCGTGGCGCCGCGGCCGGCTCGGGCTCGCCGAGTTCCGGACTAAGCGCCACAGCCTCGAATCCCATTGCTTGGTCCTACGCCGACCGATGGCCGGCTACCTTCGGGCCGTGGGTCACGCGCTCGACCGAAAAGGTTCACGCTGATTCCACGACGGCGATTGCGCGGGTATCCGAGGCGACGCCCCGTGGCCGGGGACCTTTTTTCCGATCCTTGTCCGGGGTTTGTGCATCATACGCCGCGCCGCTGCCAGGCCGAAACCGCGTCTGCCGGGACCGGCCCAGGAATGACCCGCGTTGGCTGCGGCGCCGCAAAACTGCGGTTTGCCATCTTCAATAACAGGTGCTTGCAGCACGTTCCCGAAACGGAACGCGAGGCTTCCCGCGGTTCGGAGAGCCGTCCCCTCATTCGCGATCAGAACGCGTGTGCCGCGACTTGTTTCGGCTGACGACCCTCCTGCACCCAAAGCGTGCCTTACAGAGAGGAGAGAGACCGTCTCTGGTGACGGTCTCTCTGGAGCCGATTCGAATCACGGGCGGTTGTTCGCTGTTAGCGCACTGGCGTTAGGGCTGACGAGTCACTGTCTTAGTGCCGTCATCGTTGTGAACCACGGTGATCGACCCGTCGACCGTCGAGCCACCGATCGGCTCCGGCGGGCTCTTGTAGTGGGTCGGCGGCGTCGCCGAGGGCTGGGGCTTCACAACCGCCGTCTGCTTCCCCTGGTTGTCGGTCGTGGTCACGGTTTTGGTGCCGTTGTCGTCATGGACCACGGTGATCGACCCGTCGACCGTCGAGCCACCCACCGGCTCCGGTGGGCTCTTGTAGTGGGTGGGCGGCGTCGCCGAGGGCTGGGGCTTCACAACCGCCGTCTGCTTCCCCTGGCCGTCGGTCGTGGTCACGGTCTTGGTGCCGTTGACGTTGTGAACCACGGTGATCGACCCGTCGACCGTCGAGCCCCCGATCCGCTCCGGCGGGCTCTTGTAGTGGGTCGGCGGCCGGCCGTGGAACTCCCCCGCTGAGGCGACTCCGACAGCGGCTGTGCCGGCCGCGAACAACGCGGCGGCGAGTAAGGTGCGCTTTTTCATGATTCAGTCTCCGGTTCGAGTGACATTGCCTCCTGCTTTGTCACGAGCGGAACCGGACACGTTCAAAGAAGCGGTGGCGGCCGGCGGGGTCGTGGTGGCGGAGGCTGGCCCCGGTCGGCAGCCGGGGCACGCGCTCACGCACGCAACCTGGGCGAGCATCGCCGCGCCGGTCAGGATCTTCCGAGGCTTGAGAAGACAGTGGGCCCGCGCCGGCTTGCCGTGCGGGCCCACCGTGGGGCGTCAGGAACGAAGCGACGCAGCTTCAGGAGTGCAAGAGCCTAATCTCTTCCTGATCCAGCTCCTGCACGAAGCGAGCGCGCTGCGTCAGAAGCATGTGGTTGATGACCTGAGCCGCCTCGATATCGTCGCGACTCGCGGCGCGGACCGCGACTATGAGCTGGCGTAGCGTAACCGCCGGGACATCCTGGATCAGCCGAGTTTGGAATTTATTACGCATCGTCGGGCACCTCCCGCAACGTCGGTCACACGCAGCTCCGATTAGGTTCAATGCCTGAGCGGGCTTCGTTTCGCAAACCTCGGCCCGCTCGGGCCGGCAAACGAGATCGTCGCGCAGATTTCCTCCACGGACATTGGGATTCTTTATGAACGGAATGCGAGATCTCCACCTATGAGTCACCGTGCAGCTTGCGTCGCGATCGGATGGGCGCGCCTGACGGGAGTCGTCGCCGCAATGGGACAGGACGCACCGCGCTCGGCCGATCATCCGCTGGTCGGGCGCCTCAACGGCTCGGTGATCAGGACGCAAACCCGGCAGGAATTCTCTGGCTATGTGCTACCACTTGGTCCGCCAGATAAGTCGGAGAGGCGATTTCAAGCGCAGCAAGAGATAGAAGGTAAGGTCACGAAGACGATGTACGAAGCTCCCGCCGGCAGCTCATCTCTGGCAGTCTTCCGCAGCTACCAGACGGCGCTGCAGCGGGCCGGGTTCGCGACAATGTATAGTTGCTCAGGCAGGCAGTGCAGCGCGGACGGGCGGATCCAATACACCATCAAGAACACACGCCCCGCCGATTACATCAGGGATCTTGGGGGCCATTCGCTTGATGACGAGGATGCGTATTTGTTAGCAGCCCATGAACCAAAGAAGGATGTCTACGCCATCGTGTACGCGACACACATCTACGCTGATGCGACGCGTGTGGTGTATTTCACGGACGTCATCGAAACCAAGCCCCTCGCGAGTGGCACTTCCTTGATCCTCCTCGCCGCTAATTTGGGACAATTTTCATCGGCTTCATAACCCAAGCGTTTTGGTTCCGATGCGCAAGTCACAGATGTTCCC
>JASHQW010000039.1 GCA_030038875.1 Gammaproteobacteria bacterium
GCGGCCCGCGGGCGGGTGGCCACGTCGCCTGCGATCCGCCGCCGTGCCCACGAGGCGGGTATCGACCTGCGCCAAGTCGCGGGCTCAGGTCCCAGCGGCCGCATCGTCTCGAGGGACCTCGACGCGTTCGTGGCGCGCAGCGCGCAGGGGCAACCGGTGCCGCTGCGGCCCGCGCCGCGGGCGGTTCCGGCGGCAAAGCGCGAGCTGCGCACGCCGGGCGCCACCGAGGAGATCAAGGTGATTGGCCTGCGCCGCCTCATCGCGCAGCGCATGAGCGAGGCGAAGCGCAATATTCCCCACTTCGCCTACGTCGAGGAGCTCGATATCACCGAGCTCGAGTCGCTGCGCGCGCACCTCAACAGCAAGCTCGAGCGCGGCGCACCAGGCCTCACGTATCTGCCGTTCCTGGCGCTGGCGCTGGTGCGCGTGCTGAAGGACTTCCCGCAATGCAACGCGCACTACGACGCGGAGCGCGGCGTGATCGTGCGCCACGCGGCGGTGCACCTCGGCGTTGCCACCCAGACTCCGGAGGGGCTCAAGGTGCCGGTGGTGCACGATGCGCAGCAGCGCTCGCTATGGGACCTGGCGGCCGAGATGCGCCGCGTGAGCGAGGCGGCGCGCACCAACAAGGCGACGCGCTAGGAGCTCAGCGGCTCGACCATCACCATCACGAGCGTCGGCAAGCTCGGCGGCATCGCCAGCACGCCGATCATCAATGCGCCGGAAGTGGCGATCATCGGAGTGAACCGCGCCATCGAGCGCCCGGTGGTCTTCGAGGGGGCGATCGCGATCCGCCGCACGATGAACCTGTCCTCGTCCTTCGACCATCGCTTCGTCGACGGCTACGACGCGGCGGCGATGATCCAGGCGCTGAAAGAGTGCCTCGAGCACCCGGCGACGATCTTCATCGGCGGTTGATCCACGCCGCCGTGCGGCGGCTGTGTGCCGCCTGCCCGGCAAAACTGACCGCGCCATTCGCGCTGGCCGCGTCGCTCGGCATATGGGCTGGCGGGGCGGGCGCAGCCGACGATGCTGCGGGACCCGAGGGCGCGAGCCAGGCGCTGCAGGAAGTACTGGTCATCGCCAGCACTCCGCTGCCCGGCGCGGCGATCGACGTCGACAAGATTCCGGGCAACACCCAGGTCCTCTCTGCCGGTGACCTGGCGCGGCAGGGCCCCGCGAGTCTCACGACGGCGCTCAACGCGACGCTCAGCAGCATCAACCTCAACGACGACCTGGACGACCCCTTCCAGCCCGACATCCTGTACCGCGGCTTCGAGGCCTCGCCGGTGCTCGGCACTCCGCAGGGCCTGGCGGTGTACCAGAACGGTGTGCGCATCAACGAGGCCTTCGGCGATACGGTCAACTGGGACCTGTTTCCCGATGTGGCGATCAATCAGGCGGAGCTGGTGAGCTCGAGCCCGCTCTACGGTCTGAATGCCCTCGGCGGGGCGATCTCCGTCACCATGAAGAACGGCTTCAACTACCAGGGGGACGAGCTCGAGCTGTCCGGCGGCTCCTATAGCAACCGTTCGCTGGTCGGGCAGTTCGGCGGCAACTCGGGCCCGTTCGGCTTCTACCTCGCGGGCCGGGCTCTCGACTGGGACGGATGGCGCCAGTTCTCCGGCGACTCGATCCGCTCGCTGTACGTCGATTTGAGCCTGCACAGCGAGCGCGCGACGCTCGACCTGAGCTTCACGCGCGCCGACAACACGCTGGAAGGCCAGGGACCCGCGCCGGTGCAGGAGCTAGCCGTCAGCCGCGCACTGGTGTTCACCGGGCCGCAGAACAACGTCAACACCCTGAATTTTCCCGCTCTGAACGCCAGCTTGAAGCTGAACGACAGCTGGTCGCTGCAGGGCGTCGCCTACTATCGCAACTATCGCCAGAGTGTGGCCAACGGCAACACCACCAACTACGAGGCTTGCAGCGATACGCCCGGCATTCTCTGCCAACCCGACGGGGTCACGCCGTTGACCGATGCGGCCGGCCAGTCGATACCGGACCTCTCCCAGGGTGGAACCATCCCGATCGGCGAGAACGACTTCGAGCTGATCCGCGCCTGGGGCCGGGGCTTGACGTTGCAGATCTCCGACGCCGGGTCGCTGGCCGGTCACGGCAATCTCTTCAGTGCCGGCGCGGCGCTCGATGACGCCTCGGTGAGCTACTACACCGCGGCCCAGATCGGCGTGATCAATTCACAGCTGCTGGTGCTGCCGACGGACTATATCGTCGATTCGCCGGAGAATTCCCCGGGCGCGATCGCCAACGGTGATCCGACGCCCGTGAGCGTCGACTCCGTGAACAGGAGTATCGGCGCCTATCTTACCGATACCTTCGACGTCACCCCCAGGCTTGATCTGACCGCCAGCGGGCGCTACAACGTGACGCACATCGATCTGGCGGATCAGCTGGGCACGAATCTCGACGGCGCCAACCGCTATGCGCATTTCAATCCCGCGCTCGGTGCCACGTACAAGCTCACTCGGTTGACGCTGTACGGCGGTGCCTCGACCAACACGCGCACTCCGACTGCGAGTGAGATCGAGTGCTCCAATCCGCTCACCCCGTGCCTGCTGCCGACCAATCTGGCGGGCGACCCGCCGAATCTGCGCCAGGTCATCGCACATACTTTGGAGCTCGGGGTTCGCGGGAGAGCCGCCGGGGAGCCGGGGCAGCTTGCCTGGAACCTGAGCGTATTCCGCACCGTGCTGCACGATGACATCTACGGGATTGCGACCTCGGTGAGCCAGGGATTTTTCCAGAACATCGGCGACACGCGCCGCGAGGGGCTGGAGGCGGGCGTCAGCTATCGGAGCGAGCGCTGGTCGGGCTACCTCAACTACAGCCTCGTCCAGGCGACCTTCGAGTCGGCGCTCGTGGTGCCGTCGCCCTCGAATCCCTATCGGGACGCGCTCGGTGACATCCAGGTGGAGCCCGGGGATCACTTACCGGGCATTCCCGAGCACCGTCTCAAGCTCGGGATGGAATACCAGCTGCTGCCCGCCTGGACCGTCGGTACGACGGTGAATGTTGTCGGGAGCTCCTACTACGTGGGAGACGAGGCCAACCTGCTCGCGCCGATTCCGGGCTATGTGGTGGTCAACCTCTACTCGAAACTCAGCTTCTCGCCCCATCTGCAGCTGTTCGCCTCGCTCAGCAATCTCTTCGACCGGCGCTATGCAACCTGGGGAATCCTCAGCGATCCCACCGGCGTCGGCGCGCCCGGGATTCCCCCGAATGCGGTCACGAACGGCCCCGGTGTCGACAATCGATTCCTGAGTCCGGCAGCGCCTTTCGAGGTGTCGGCAGGCGTGCGTCTCACGCTTTGAGCGCCTCGGATCATCACGCCCGCCGGCGCCACTCACAGGTGGTGCTCGCTCCCGCCGGCGTACTTCTTCTCGCCCGCCGTCACTGCGAGCTTCAGGCGGTTCTGCCAGGGCGGCAGCGGGCAGGTCGCAAACTCATTGAGCGCGCACGGCGGGTTGTACGCCTTGTTGAAGTCGACCGGCACGGTCGCGCCTGTGGGCGTCGGGATGTAGAGGAAGCGACCCGCGCCATAGGTCTCGTGGCCGCTGGTCGCATCCGCGAACATGATGAAGAGCTCGGTGTCGCCGGGCTCCTCGAGCACCGTATCGAGGCGCCATTGGCGGCCGTCCTTGCTGAAGACCACCGCGCCCGGAGACTCCATCTCGAGCTCCATGCCGAGGATGTTCATGATCTTGACGTGGTGCGCCGGCTGGTAGCGCTCGAAGCGCGCGTTGACGACCCAGTCGGTGCTCACCGGGAAGTACTCGAGGCCGCGGAAGCCGGTGCGATGGGGATTGTCGAGGTCACGGACGCGCACGCCGAGATTCCCGGCGCGCTCGATGACGTAGAAGCGCAGCGCCCCCGCGCTGAGCACCGTCGGATGGCCGCTCGTGTCCGGGGCGAGGTCGATCGTCGACACCGGCTGGCCGTCATGGGTGACGCCGCTCCCCGGGCGAGCGGCGAAGCGTACCTGGTGAGCGCTCAGCACGAACGAGCCCACCGTGTCGGCGAGCGCGGCGTTGTCGAGGACCAGCGAGTTTCCTGGCGCGCGCCCGAAGGTGTTGTCACCTTCCTTCAGCCAGAAAAGCCCGGCGAGCGTCAGCCAGCCGTTGTCGCTCGTCAGGCTCTCGACCCGCTCGGCGCGCCACCTGGCGATCGCGGCCTGCTCGCTCGCGAGCGCCGCTCCGTCCGGTCCGGCCGCCATGCCCGCCGCGGGCCAGAGTGACACCGCCAACGCAAGCCACGCGAAGTCCCTCACTCTCACCGTCATGGAGCCTCCCCGAATGCGCGCGGCTGCCTATGATGCCATCACGGCTCGCGCCCGAGGATTTCCTCGCGTACGTCGGCGATCTCACGGGCGCGCGACGGGGGTGCGTGCTCGCAGCGCTCCCGGCGCGGGCAGCGGGCGCTGCGCGGGCAGATCACGCGGGCGGGTGAGCCAAGCGCATCGGCGATCCAGGCGATGTTGAGCACGTTGGCGACCGCGTCGAGCGCCTGGGCGGCGTCCTTCGGGATGCGCGCCTCGCCGCGCCGGTGCAGGCACTCGCTGAGGATTGCCCCGACGGTCGCCGCGCTGTCGACGCCGTTGGCATCGAGCGCGGGCGCGAGGTCGACGCCGACCGAGAGCACGTGCGGGTTGCCGGCCATGTCGCGCACGCGCAGCGAGTGACAGCAGTACAGGAGCGACTGCTCGCCGTCGCGCAGCACCGAGATCTGCGAGCCCGACTCGCCGTGCTGCCCGTCGATCATGCGGAATACCGCCCAGTTGGGGCACGGATCGCTCACCTGCGCGAGGTTGCCCCAGGGGAGAGGAATGCCGTTGCCGCGGTAGACCGCGCGCAGGTACCCGGGCGGATAGGCGTCGAAGAAATGCCAGTAGGGGTAGGGCGAGACCTTGGTCATCCGCCGCATCACCACCGCGGGGGTGAGCTCGAGCTTCTCGCCAGCCTCCACCCGGTAGCGCTCGCGCGCCAGGAAACGGCGGAACGGCACCCGCGGGGCGAGCAGCGCGCCGGCGAAGAAGCTGCATTCGAAATCCCGCCAGGCGTGCAGCACGTCCTGGGGCTCAAGTCCCGCGGCGCCCGAGCCACCCTCGGGGCTACCGCCCATCTCCCCGCCGGTGGCATGCGGGGACTTGAGGCCATCGCCCCCATGCAGCACCTTGTGAGCGATGTGTGCGGCGAGATCGAACTTGAGCCGCGCCGGGTCCGACTGCAGCGCCCGGTTCGCGTACACCACGCCGGGGGCCTCGAAGAACGAGCGCACCATGCTGCGTACTTCGCGATCCTTGTCGCGCGCGAGCACCGGCTTCCTGTCGAACCAGCGGATCTCGAGCCCATAGCGCTTGGCGAGGCGCATCAGATCCTCGACGCCGAGCGGGAAGCGCCGCTCGCCGACGCTCTCCGCCGCGCGCTCGAGATCCGGGAAGTCGTTGCGCGACATCTCCTGGTGCGAGCGGATCAAAAGGTGCGCGAACTGCCGCCCGCTCGTGCCCGTCTGCGCCAGGAGCTCCGGGATCGCCGCCTGCAGCAGGCTCTTCGAGAAGAGGAAGGCGGGCTCGAACGGTATGCGCGCCACGCCGCCCGCGGCGGCTGTCGCGGCCGCCGCCTCGGGCTCGGCGCTCTCATCGAGGAACCAGCCGGGGGGCCGCTGGAAAACCGCCGCCAGGAGCTCGAGGAGCGCGGGGGAGGGCATGCGCTTGCCGCTCTCGATCATGCTGAGGTAGGACACCGAGGGCGCGAGTCCCGCGTTGCGCTGAATGCAGCGCACCGAGAGCTCCTCCAGCGTGAGTCCGTTGCGCTTGCGGAGCGAGCGCAGCTTGGTACCGAGGAAATGTCCGCGGCGCATCAGTTCCGGCATATGTCAGAAACCCCGGGGCAGGGTGGTGGCTGTTTGTGAAATTAACAGTGTGAAGTTTCCGTAGTCAAATTTTCTTCACACCTGTGTATGCTGGGCACCATGCAGGCCAGCGCAGCACCCGAACGGGCCTATTCCCGCGAGCCGACCGGCCCCAGGGTCGAGATCCTGGGCGCGAAGATCGAGCGTTCGGAGGAGGTGCTGACGCCGCTCGCGCTGCAGCTGCTCGCGAGCCTGCACCGCCGCTTCAATGCGCGCCGCCTCGAGCTGCTCGCCGAGCGCACGCGGCGCCAGGCCGAGTTCGACGCCGGCGCCCTGCCGCAGTTTCCCGCGGGCACCGCCGCAGTGCGGGCCGGCGACTGGCGCATCGCGCCGGTGCCGGCGGACCTCCTCGACCGGCGCGTCGAGATCACGGGTCCCGTCGACCGCAAGATGATCATCAATGCGCTGAATGCGCCGGTGAGCGCCTTCATGGCGGACTTCGAGGATTCGCTCGCGCCGACCTGGGAGAACGTGATCCGCGGCCAGGTGAACCTCGCCGA
>JASHQW010000313.1 GCA_030038875.1 Gammaproteobacteria bacterium
CAGAGCCTGAGGGAGAGATCAATGGAGCATCGCTTGGGACGTCGGCTGTCGATCAACATACCGGTGCGACTGAGATGCATGGAGTCGCGCGACAGCGGCTGCAGGTGCCTGGGTCGCCTGGAGAACGTCAGCGCCAGTGGAGCATTGATCAGGACTGAGCTTGGTATCCGCCCGGCGCCCAATGTCTTCGTCGAGACACTGGTACCCGCGCTTGGTTTGCAGGGTCGCGAGCTTCCAGCTGCGATCGTTCGCGAGAGCTCCGGCGCGATCGCGGTCGAGTGGATGGAGCGTGCATCGGTTGGCGTGTCGGCCGTGATGACGGAAGGCATGCTGAACAGCCGAGGCGGCGACAGCGAGCGCTCGCTGCCGACTCTGGGTCGCGTTCCCTTCTGCGCGCTAGCCTGCGCTAAGTCCGCATAAAAGGTGCGGCGGCTCAGCGCTTCCTCAGACTGAGGATGTAGCGCGCAACTGCGCGCGTCTGCTCGGGCGTCGCCATGAGCGCCGGCATGGTCATCTCGATCTTGTCAGGGTCCCAGTGCGTGCTGGTAATGAAATGCTCGAGGCTCGCGGCGCTTACTCCCGGGCGGTTGGCGATGTCGAGGAAGCTCGGCGCGGGCCTGCTGAGAATCGGCGCAAATTCCTGATCCTTGGCTACCACGTGACAGGTCGCGCACACGAAGCGCGCAATGTGCTCGCCATGTGCGAGCTCCGCGCTGTCCGCCGCCGCCTCAGCCTGCACCCGGGGGCTGAAAAGCCCGCAGACCACTGCTCCCATGAGGGCGCAGAGGGCGACATTGGGCGTGGCACGACGGAACATTCAGCTAAGGATAGCCGGTCGATGCATTGCGGGGCACTGCAATCTGGCGTATTGCCCCGCCCGATCATGCCTTCCGGGTTGTCGACCCAAGTGCGGCGAGCGCCTCGCGGTAGCTGCGGCGCACCTCCGCGCTGTCATCGACGATCAGGATACGGTTTCGGTTTATACACACGTATAATCTCGCCCCGATGAGGGCCACGGTACAGAGCCGGCCGACCACGCGCGAGCAGCTCCTGGCCGCGGGACGGCACGTCATTCTCTCGCGTGGCTTCAGCGCGCTTACCACCCGCGAAGTGGCCCACGGGGCCGGCGCGAATCTTGGCAGCTTCGTCTACCACTTCGGGACCCGCGAGGCCTTCATCGAGACGCTCCTCGAGAGCTGGTACGCGCCGCTCCTCGCGCGCATCCAGCGTGCGGTCGGGAGCGGCGGCGGCGGGCTCGAGCGCTTGCGCGCCGCGATCCTCGAGCTCATCGAGTTCAGCGAGGGGGAGGACGTGTTCCTCGGCCGCGTGCTCCTCGCCGCCGCCGACGGCGAGAAGTCGGCGCGCTCGTTCCTGCGTTCCCTGACGAGCCGGCATCCGCGATTGCTGGTGGAGGCTATTCAGGCGGCCCAGGAGGAGGGGAGCCTCGTGCGCGAGGACCCGCTGCAGGTGCTGTGCTTCCTCATGGCCTCGGTCGGGCTGCCACGGCTCCTGGCCGGCGCCTGGCAGGGGCCGCCGCTCTTCGACAAGGCGCTGTCGGCCGCGCTGGCGCGCATCGCCCGCGACCGCGCGCGCATCGAGCAGCGGCTCGACTGGGCTATCCGTGGATTGACGCCTCGAGGTAACTGACATGGCCGTGGCCCTGCCGCGCAACCGGCTCATTCTTATTCTGGCACTGCTCGTACTGATCGTCGTCGGCCTCGCCTGGGCCTGGGCGCGCACGGCCCGTTCCCGCGAGCTGGTGCTCTACGGCAACGTCGACATCCGCGAGGTGACGATCGGCTTTCGCGTCGCCGGCCGTGTCGAGAAGCTCGACGTCGACGAGGGCGATACGGTGACCGCCGGCCAGGAGGTCGCGCGGCTCGATCCCGTTCCGCTCGAGCTCGAAGCGAACGAGGCGCATGCCAATGCGGCCTCGCTCGGCCGGCGCATGGATCTGCTCCAGAAGGGCTACCGTCCGGAGCTCATCGCTCAGGGGCGCGCCACGGTGGCCGAGCAGGAGGCGGCGCTCACCCAGGCGGAGCAGAACCTCACGCGGCAGGAGCAGCTGAAGGGCACCGGGGCGGTGGCGCAGCGCGTCTACGACGATGCCGTCGCCGCGCGGGATGAGGCTCGCGCGCGGCTCAAGGCCGCGAAGGAGAACCTCGCGCAGCTCGAGTATGGCTACCAGCGCCAGGAGGTGGCCGAGGGCGAGGCCAATCATCAGCGGGCTGTCGCGGCGGCGGCCGAGGCGGAGCAGCGCCTGAAGGACACGGTGCTGCTCGCGCCCGCGGACGGCGTGGTGCTGACGCGGGCGGTGGAGCGAGGGGCGATCCTCGCCGCCGGGACGCCGGTCTTCACGATCTCGCTGCGCTCCCCGGTGTGGGCGGTGATCTACGTGGACGAGGCTAACCTCGGGCGCGTTGCGCCCGGGCAGGGCGTACTCCTTTATACCGACGCGCGGCCGCAGCGTCCCTATCACGGCAAGGTCGGTTACGTGTCTCCGACCGCCGAGTTCACGCCGAAGAACGTCGAGACCCCGGAGCTGCGCACCGCGCTCGTCTACCGCGCGCGCATCGTGGTGTCGGACGCCGATGAGGCGCTGCGCCAGGGAATGCCAGTGACCGTGCACTTGGGGGAGCGATGAGTGTCGCCGTCGAGTTGACCCGCGTCACGCACCGCTTCCCGGGAGTGGAGGCGCCGGCGCTCGACGATGTGTCGGCCAGCGTCCCGGCCGGTGTGATCACGGGGCTCGTGGGACCCGATGGGGCCGGCAAGACGACGCTCATGCGCCTCATGGCCGGACTCCTCAAGGCGAGCGCCGGCACGATTCGCAGCCTCGGCCTCGATCCGATCGGGGAGGGCGCGCAGCTGCGGGCGCGCCTCGGCTACATGCCGCAGAAGTTCGGGCTGTACGAGGACCTGACGGTCGGGGAGAACCTCGAGCTCTATGCGGACCTGCGCGATATAACCGGCGAAGCCCGGAGCGCCAGCTTCGCGCGGCTGCTCGCCTTCACCAAGCTGCGCCCCTTCACCTCGCGGCCCGCCGGGAAGCTCTCCGGCGGCATGAAGCAGAAGCTCGGCCTCGCCTGCGTGCTCCTCGGCAACCCCGAGCTGCTGCTGCTCGATGAGCCCTCGGTCGGTGTCGATCCGATCTCGCGGCGCGAGCTCTGGCGCATGGTGAACGAGCTGGCCGCGGGCGGCATGCCGGTCGTCTGGAGCACCTCCTATCTCGATGAGGCCGAGCGCTGTCCGCACATCCTGCTCATGAGCGGCGGCAAGCTCTTGTACGCCGGGGCGCCGCAGGAGCTGACCGGGCGCATGTCCGGGCGGAGCGTGCAGATTGGCAGCATCTCCGGCAACCGCCGCACGCTCTTGCAGCGGGCGCTGAATGCCGCCGAGGTCATGGACGGGGTCATCCAGGGAAGCCGCATTCGCCTGGTTCTCCGCGACGCCGCGTGGGCGCCCGACCTCGCGGCGCTGGACGCCGGACCCGAGGCGTGGCTGCGGCCGGCCGAGCCGCGGCTCGAGGATGCCTTCATCGACATCCTGGGCGGCGGACCCGGGGGCGAGTCGGAGCTCGCGCGCCTCATGACCCCGGTGGTCCTGCCCGAGGCGCGGCGAGCGGCGGTGATCGAGGCCGTGAACCTCACCAAGAGATTCGGGGACTTCGTAGCGGCCGCCGGTGTGGGCTTTCGGGTGCCTCAGGGGGAGATCTTCGGGCTCCTGGGTCCGAACGGCGCGGGCAAGTCGACGACCTTTCGCATGGTCTGCGGCCTCCTGCCGCCGAGCGGCGGGCATGCGAGCGTTCTCGGGATCGACCTGCGCACCCACGCTGCGGCCGCGCGCCAGCGCCTCGGCTACATGGCGCAGAAGTTCTCTCTGTACGGCAATCTCACGGTCGAGCAGAACCTGCGCTTCTTCGCCGGCGCTTACGGGCTCTCCGGCGCACGCCAGGCGGCCAAGATCGCCGAGATGCTCGAGACCTTCGCCCTGACGCCGCACCGCGCCGCTCCGGCGGACGAGCTCGCGCTCGGCTTCAAGCAGCGCCTGGCGCTCGCCTGTGCGCTGATGCACGACCCGGCGGTGCTGTTTCTCGACGAGCCGACCTCCGGGGTCGACCCGGTCACGCGGCGCGAGTTCTGGACCCACATCAACGGGCTCGTGCAGAAGGGCGTGACGGTCATGGTCACGACGCACTTCATGGACGAGGCGGAGTATTGCGACCGTATCGGGCTCGTGAACCGCGGGCGGCTCATCGCCACCGGTACGCCCGATGAGCTCAAGCAAGCCGCGGGCCGCGACGGGCACGAGGCCGCTACCATGGAAGAGGCCTTCATCGCGCTCATCGAGCGCTCGGGGGGAGAGGACGAGGGGAGGGCCGTGGCGTGAGCGGGCCCGCGCCGGTGAGCTGGCGGCGGCTGCGGGCCCTGTGTCTCAAGGAGAGCCTGCAGATCGTGCGCGATCCCTCCAGCATCCTCATCGCCTTCGTGCTGCCGATCCTCCTGCTCATCATCTTCGGCTACGGGATCAACCTGGATGCCAGCCGCATCCGCGTCGGGGTGTTGAGCGACGACCGCGGGCCGGAAGCCACCCGCTTTGTCGCGGCGCTCGGCGCCTCGCCCGTTCTCGAGACGCACCTGGCACGGGCGCGCGGGGAGCTCGATCACGCCCTCGCCGCCGGCGACATCCGCGGCTACGTCGTGCTGCAGTCCGACTTCGGCGCGCGGCTCGCGCGCCCCGACGCCACCGCCCCCGTGCAGGTGATCACCGACGGCTCCGAGCCCAACACCGCCAGCTTCGTCGCCGCTTACATCCAGGGCGTCTGGTCGACGTGGCTCGCCGAGCGCGCCGCGGACCGCGGCCGAGGCTTCGCGCCGCCCGTCGACGTGATTGCACGCTCCTGGTTCAACCCCGCCGCGCTCAGCCGCAACTTCATCGTCCCGGGCTCGATCGCCCTCATCATGACCATCATCGGGGCTCTGCTCACTTCGCTGGTGATCGCGCGCGAGTGGGAGCGCGGCACCATGGAGGCGCTGCTCTCGACCGCCGTCACGCGCACCGAGCTGCTGCTCTCGAAGGTGTTGCCGTACTACGCGCTCGGCATGGTCTCCATGCTCCTGTGTCTCACGGTGGCGGTGTGGGTGTTCGGCGTACCGTTCCGCGGCTCGCTCGCGCTGCTGCTCATCTATACGACGCTCTTTCTCGGCAGCGCGCTCGGTCTGGGTCTGCTCCTCTCCACCGTGCTGCGCAACCAGTTCAATGCCGCGCAGGCGGCGCTCAATGCCGCCTTCCTGCCGGCGACCATGCTGTCCGGCTTCGTGTTCGAGATCGCCAGCATGCCGGCGCCGGTGCGCGCCGTGACCTACCTGATTCCGGCGCGCTACTTCATCAGCTCGCTGCAGACGCTGTTCCAGGCGGGCTTCGTCGGCCGGATACTCCTCGATGACTTTCTGTTCCTGACCGCCTCGGCGGCCTTCTTCCTCGGCCTGAGCGCGCTGCGCACGCGCCGGCGGCTCGACTGAAGCGATGCTGGCGCGCCTCCTCACCCTGATTCGCAAGGAGCTGCTGCTGGCGCTGCGCGATCCGCAGAGCCGGCGCCTGCTGATCCTGCCGGTGCTGCTGCAGCTGCTGCTGTTTCCGTTTGCCGCGACGCTCGAGGTGCGCAACGCCACCCTGGCGATCCTCGACAACGACCGCGGCGCCGAGGCACAGGAGCTCGTCAAGCGCCTCGCGGCCGCACGCGCCTTCCCGACGGTGCACCTGGTGACCGACCAGGCGGCGCTCACGCGCACCATCGACGAGCAGCAGTCGCTGGTCGGCGTCGAGTTTCCCGCGGACTTCTCGCGACGGCTTGCGCAGGGCGAGAGCGCCCCGCTCCTTGCGATCGTCGACGGGCGGCGCTCGAACAGCGCGCAGATCGCCCTCGGCTACGTGCAGTCGATCGTTCAGGACTATGCGGACGAGCGCACGCGCGCCGCCGGCGGCGAGGTGCCGAGCCGCATCGTGCTGCGCAACCGCTATAACCCGAACCTCGAATACCGCTGGTTTCTGCTGCCGTCGCTGGTCGCCATCATCACCACCATCGGGAGCCTGGTGGTGACGGCGCTCTCGATCGCGCGCGAGCGCGAGCAGGGGACCTTCGAGCAGCTGCTGGTCTCGCCGCTCACGCCGGCGCTCATCATGCTCGGCAAGACGGTGCCGGCGCTTCTCATCGCCTTCGGGCAGGCGCTCGTGATCGCCCTCGCCGCCATCTTCGTCTACCGGGTTCCCTTCACCGGGTCTCTCCCCGCACTCGGTGTCTGCATGATCCTGTACGCGCTGTCGCTCGCCGGCTTCGGGCTCTTCATCTCCTCGATCTGCAGCACGCAGCAGCAGGCGTTTCTCGGCGTCTTCACCTTCATGGTGCCGGCCATCATGCTCTCGGGCTTCGTCGCCCCCGTGGAGAACATGCCGGCCTTCTTCCGCGGGATCGCCTGGGTCGACCCGCTGAGTCATTTCATCGTGATCCTCAAAGGCGTGTTCCTGAAGAGCTACGGGCTCGCGCTCGCCTGGCCCAACATGTGGCCGCTGCTCCTCACCACCGGCCTCACGGTGTCACTCGCTTACTGGATGTTCAGGCGCCAGCTCGCCTGAGCGGAGCGAATTCCCATGAAACCACTCGGCCTCGCCCTGCTCGCCACCCTCGCCGGCGGCTGTGCGGTCGGACCGCATTACGCCGGTCCGCCGCCGACTACCGCGGTGCCGGACAGCTTCCCCGCGGCTGCGGGGGTCACCGGCGGGGCCGCCGCCGCCCGCTGGTGGGACGATCTGCACGATCCGCTCCTGGCGAGCCTGATCGCCAAGGCGCTCGCCGACAATCCGGATCTCGCCAACGCCGAGGCGCGCGTGCAGCAGTCGCGCGCGGCGGCACGCGTGGCGGGCGCGGCCTTTTACCCCGCGCTGAATGCCGCGGCGGACGTATCGCGCGATCGCTTGAGCCGCAACGGGGAGAGCCTGGCGCTCATTCCGAGCCTGTTCACCCCGCCGACCACGGAGTTCACGGACTACCGGGCCGGCCTCGACGCTTCGTGGGAGATCGACCTCGCCGGCAAGACGCGCCGCGAGGTCGAGGCCGCGGTCGCCCGCTTCGGATCGAGCGAGGCGACGCGCGCCGATGCGCGCGCCGTGGTCGCCGCGGGCGTGGCGGATGCCTACATCGACTATCGCGACAGCAGCCTGCGGCTCGGCCCCGCACGGGACGCCGCCACTGCGGCGCGCGAGACGGCGCGCCTCACGGGCCTCGAGCTCGAGGCCGGGGTCGCGAGCGAGAGCGACCGGGACCGCGCCGAGGCTGACTCGCAGGCCGCCGAGGCCGCCCTGCCGCCGCTCGAAGTCGGGCAGCAGAGCGCGCTTTTCCAGCTGGCATCGCTCGTCGACACGCCGGTCAGCGACCTGCGCACGCAGCTCGAGTCGCAAGCATCGCTGCCGGCGCCGCCCGCGGAGGTGCCGGCGGGATTGCCGGCCGACATTCTCAGGCGGCGCCCCGACATCCTCCAAGCCGAGCGCGAGCTCGCGGCGGCGACCGCCGATGTCGGCAGTGCGGTGGCCGATCAGTACCCGAGGCTCACACTGGTCGGCGATGCCGGCTGGGACTCGATCCACCCCGGTACGCTCACGAATGCGGCCAGCCGCTACTGGAACCTTTCGCCGCAGCTCACGCTACCCCTCTTTGCCGGCGGGCGGCTGCATGCGGCGGTCGAGGCTTCGGAAGCGGCCCGGAGAGCGGCGCTCGAAAGTTATCGCAGCACCGTGCTCAAGGCGCTCGCCGACGCCGAGAGCGCCATCGTGCGTTATGCCGCCGAGCAGGAGCGCTCCACTGCGCTCGCCGCCGCGAGCGCGCGGCTCACGATGGCCGCGGACCTGGAGCAGCGGCGCTATTCCGCGGGCGATGCCTCACGGATCGACGCGCTCACGGCGCAGCGCGCCGCCGATCAGGCGGTCGATGCGCTGCTCGTGAGTCAGGCGCTCGTCGTTCAGGACTACGTGGCGCTTGCCAAGTCGCTCGGCGGCGGGTGGCAGGGCGCGGACGCCCGGGGCGGGCGCTAATCGACGCAGTGATAGAGCGTCTCGCCCTCGGAGCGCTCGGCTTCGGCGTGCTTGCCCTGCGCGGCACAGTCCGCCTCGGCCTGTTCGAGCGCCCGCGCCTCGCTTCTGCGCTCGGCGCGCGGGGAGGAGGTCGGGTTGTCGAGGGGCGGGGGCCCCATGACGCATCCGACGACGAGCAGCAGGGAGACCGCCAGTAAGAGCTTCACGATCGCATCCTCGTCAGGCGCACCATGCTCACGAGCGCCGCGAGCAGCGCCAGCGCTGCGGCGGCGCACAGGGCCAGGTTCGAGCCCGTGGCGGGGTAGGCGCGGAACAGGATCGCCACGCCCGCCGCTCCGAGCGTCTGCCCGACCAGGCGCGAGGTGCTCAGCATACCGCCGGCGGCGCCGCTGCGCGCGCGCGGCGCCGACGAAAGGATGGCGTGACTGTTGGGCGACTGGAACAGCCCGAAGCCGAAGCCGCACAGCGCCATGCGCCAGATGAAGCCCCACGCCGTGCCGGTCTGCGGGAAGAAGGCGAGCAGCGCCAGCCCCGCCGACATCACCACCAGTCCCAGTCCGCCGAGAAGCCCGGCAGGGTAACGGTCCGCGAGCCGGCCCGCGACGGGCGCGGTGAGGGCGAGGGCGACGGGCCAGGGAGTCATGTAGAGACCGGTCTCCACCGCGGTATGCCCGAGCCTCTGAATCTCGAACGGCAAGGACACGAGCGCGCTCATCTGGCCGATGAAGGCGCAGGTCGAAGCGGCCAGCGACAGCCTGAAGAGCCGCACCCGCATGAGGTCGAAGGGGATGAGGGGCGCCGTGCGCGGCAGCTCGTGTCGCACCAGCACGTAGGCGAGCAAGCCGCCGCCGGCGATCTGCAGCAGCGCGAGCGCGGTGGCCGAATGGTGCGCGAGGGACTGCAGGCCCGTGAGCAACAGGCCGAAGGTCCCGGCGTAGAGCAGCGCACCCGCGAGATTCAGCGGCCGACGGGCGCGCTCGGCGTCGGGGAGCGAGTAGCGTGCGATCACGATGGTGACCATGCCGAGAGGCACGTTGATGCCGAACAGCCAGCGCCACTGCGCCACCGCGAGCACCGCCGAAGCGATCGTGGGTCCCAGGGCCGCGGAGGTCGCGACCACGAAGGCGTTGATGCCGATGGCGCGCCCGAGATAGCGGTGCGGATAGGTGAAGCGCACCAGTGCGGCGTTGACGCTCACGATTCCCGCCGCGCCGAGTCCCTGGACGAGACGCGCGACGCTCAGCGTGAGGAGCGAGGGCGCGAGCGCGCAGCCGAGCGAGGCGAGCGTGAAAACCCACAGCCCCGCCTGCGAAACGCGCCGGTAGCCGATCACCTCCCCGAGCGCGGCGAGCGGCAGCAGCACGACGAGGATCGCCAGCTGATAGGCGTTGACCACCCAGATCGAGGCGGCGGAGCTGGCGTTGAAATCACGCGCGATGGTCGGCAACGCGACATTGGTGATGGTGCTGTCGAGCACCGACATGCAGATCGACAGCACGATGGCTGCGATCGCCCAGTAGCGGCGCGGTAGCGGGAGGCCGTCCGGGGCACTGGTGTGCGCAGCGGAGGCGGAGCTCGGGCTCGACATCCACCGCATGATACTGAGCGGGGCCGCGAGGTGTCATAAGCTGGCGCGCAGCCCCCGGCACGCGCGGGTGTGGACTCGGAGCCGCGGGTCGCGGCTACAATGGAGCGCCTGCGGGTTTCCGCCACCCCAATAACAACGACCGTGTCCACCGAGCCGAACGATCACGCCGCTTTCCGCGCCGTCCTCCCGGAGCGGCGGCGTGGTGAGCGGCGCCGCGAGGTATTGCGGGCCCTGCTGCTCGGGAGCTTCCACGCGCGGCGGCGGCGCCCGCGACGCGCGACCGAGCAGGCGCTCGCGGCGATTGACTGGCATCACCCCCAGTGGCTCGCGACGGCGATCCTGATCGTCATGTTCTCGTGCGCCGATGCGCTCCTCACCCTGAGCCTGCTGGCGCACGGTGCCTACGAATTCAATCCCCTGATGCGCCCGCTGGTCGGCGGCTCGGGGCTGGCCTTCGTGGTCGTCAAGGTCGGGCTGACTGCGGGCGGCGTCGTGCTGCTCACGCTGCTGGCGCGCATGCGTCTCTTCGGGCGCCTGTCGGCGGGGCTGTTGCTCTATGCGCTCCTGGCCGCCTACGGGGCACTGCTGCTCTACGAATTGAGTCTCCTCGACTCGAGGGTCGGCTTGCTCGACGGCTTGCTGTAGGCGCGCCGCGGACCGAAGCCGGGGGCTTTTTCCCCGCCGGCAGGCTTTCCGCTAAACTACTGGCTCGCCGTCTCTTTTTTCCTCCCATGCTGGAACCGACACCCCTCTACGGCGGGAACGCCGACTATCTCGACGCCCTCTACGAGCAATACCTGCGCGATCCTGCGAGCTTAGAGGAGCGCTGGAGGAGCTATTTCGCGCAATTGGCGCCCCAGGGCGGCGACCGCCCTCACGGACCCATTCAGGCCGCCATCGTCGAGCGTGCCGCGCGGCCGCGCGGCACGCCCCCAGTGGCCGTGGCCGGCGCGGCCGACGCCCGCCAGGCGGCGGTGTCCCGGCTCATCCAGGTGTGGATCAACCGGGGGCACCTGGTCGCAACGATCGACCCGCTCGCCCTCACGTCCCGGCCGCGGCCGCACGCACTCGAGCTCGAGCATTACGGGCTCGGCGCGGCGGATCTCGATCAGGAGTTCTACACCGGCAGCCACACTCAGGCGGTGCCGAAGCGGATGAAGCTGCGCGACATCCTCGCGCAGCTTGAGTACATCTACGGCGGCAACATCGGCGCCGAGTTCGCCCACGTATCGAACTCCGAGGAGCGCAACTGGCTGCGCGATGAGTTCCAGCAGGGGCGTCTCGAGGGGCGTTTCAGCACGGAAGAGCGGCGCAACATCCTCTGGCAGCTCACCGCCGCGGAGGGCCTCGAGCGCTATCTGCACACCAAGTACGTCGGCCAGAAGCGTTTCTCGCTCGAAGGCGGGGATGCGCTCATTCCGGCGCTCGACGATCTCATCCAGGGGAGCGGGGCGGCGGGCGTCGAGGAGGTCGTGATCGGCATGGCCCACCGCGGCCGGCTGAACGTGCTGGTCAACCTTCTCGGCAAGTCGCCGTCCGAGCTGTTCACCGAGTTCGAAGGTCGCTACGACCCGCTGAAGGTGAAGGGCTCGGGCGATGTCAAGTATCACAAGGGCTTCTCGGCGGACCTGCGCACCCCCGCCGGCAATGTGCACACGGTGCTCGCCTTCAACCCCTCGCACCTCGAGGTCGTGAACCCGGTGGTCGAGGGATCGGTGCGCGCGCGCCAGGAGCGCTGCGGCGATGAGCGCGGCGGACGGGTGCTGCCGGTGCTGCTGCACGGCGATGCCGCCTTCGCCGGGCAGGGCGTAGTCATGGAGACGCTGCAGCTCAGCCAGGCGCGCGGTTTCTTCACCGGCGGCACCTTCCATCTCATCGTCAACAACCAGGTCGGCTTCACGACCTCTGAGCCGCGCGACGCACGCTCCACCATGTACGCGAGCGACGTGGCGAAGATGCTCGAGATGCCGATCTTTCACGTCAACGCCGACGATCCCGAGGCGGTGGTGTTCGTCTCGCGCCTCGCGCTCAAGTACCGCATGCGCTTCCGCAAGGATGTGCTCATCGATCTGGTGTGCTACCGCCGTCACGGCCACAACGAGGCCGACGAGCCGGCGGCGACCCAGCCCGGCATGTATCGTGCGATCCGCCAGCACCCAAGCGCGCGGCGGCTGTACGCCGATCAGCTGATCGGCGCCGGCGTGCTCACCGGGGCCGACGCCGAGGGCATGATTGAGCAGTACCGCAACGGGCTCGATGAGGGTCGCCTGCAGGCGCGCGCCTCGCTCGGCATGATCGGCAACAAGTACACGGTCAACTGGACCAGCTACGCGCAGGCGGACTGGACCGAGACCGTGTCGACCGGGGTGGAGCTTGCCCGGCTGCGCGCGCTCGGCGCCTCGCTCACCAGCGTGCCCGAGGGCTTCAGCCTGCACCCGCGCGTGGCGCAGGTCATCAACAACCGCAGGAAGATGCTGGCGGGCGAGCTGCCGCTCGACTGGGGCTGCGCCGAGACGCTGGCCTACGCGGCGCTGGTCACGGACGGCTTCGCCGTGCGCCTCACCGGGCAGGACAGCGGCCGCGGTACGTTCTTCCATCGCCACGCGGTGCTGCACGACCAGAACACCGACGCCAGCTGGATTCCGCTGCAGCACCTCGCCGAGGGCCAGCGGCGCGTGCAGGTGATCGACTCGGTGCTGTCCGAGGAAGCCGTGCTCGGCTTCGAGTACGGCTATGCGACCACCGAGCCGGGGAGCCTCACGGTCTGGGAAGCGCAGTACGGCGACTTCGTCAACGGCGCGCAGGTGATCATCGACCAGTTCATCAGCTCGGGCGAGGCCAAGTGGGAGCGCTTCTGCGGGCTGGTGCTGCTGCTGCCGCACGGCTACGAAGGCGCCGGTCCCGAGCACTCCTCGGCGCGCCTCGAGCGCTTCCTGCAGTTGTGCGCCGAGAACAACATGCAGGTGTGCGTGCCGTCGACGCCGGCGCAGATGTTCCACATGCTGCGCCGGCAGATGCACCAGGGCTTCCGCAAGCCGCTCATCGTCATGTCGCCGAAGAGCCTGCTGCGCCACGAGCTCTCGGTGTCGCCGCTC
>JASHQW010000314.1 GCA_030038875.1 Gammaproteobacteria bacterium
TGCGCGTTTCCGTTCAGATAAACGTTGTCGGCCGGATCCGAGATATTGACCCAGTAGGCGCCGGTGTCGTTGATGTGTAGCGTCTGCACATAAAGCGAGGGATCGATCGTCACGCCGTCGGCGGGGGTCCAGCGCAGTGCGACACGAAAGGTCTGCGTGTCGTGCCAGTTTGAGTTGGACTCCACGGTGTTGGTCACGCTCGGAATGGTGGTATAAACGTCGGGTGCCAGGCCGAAGCACCCTGGGCTGCACGGCACCGACAGGGCCGCATTGGGCGTCGGGCGCGTGTAGTTCACGAGATCCACCCAGCCGCCGTCCTCGCGGTATGAGGCGCTGATGCGAAACCCGAGCACCCCGTCAATGATCGGGCCGCCGAACGCTGCGCCGATCTCATAGTTCTGGCCGCCGCCGTCGATCTGGCCGAACTCGGCGCGCGCATAGCCCGAATAGGAGTGCAGGTCGGGCGCCGGTGTGATGAAGCGCAGCGTGCCACCCTCGGAGCCCGAGCCGAACAGGGTGCCCTGAGGACCCTTGAGAACCTCGACGTGATCGAGATCGAACAGCTCGGGGTAGGGATTCACCGTGCCGAAATTCAGATGCCGCGTTTGAATCGGCGTGTCGTCGATATAGATGCCGGTGGTGGAGGCGCCCGCGGTCGAGTCGATGCCGCGGATGGAGATATCCGAGTCCTCGTCGTTGTAGTTGCCGCTGGCGCTCATGCCGTTCCTGAGGAACGTGACTCCGGGGGCGACGCGTGACAGATCGTCGATGTTATGCAGCCCCTTCTCGTCGAGCACGTCCTGGCTCAGGGCGGTGACGCTCATGGGCACGTCCATCAGCCTTTCGGCGCGCCGCTCGGCAGTGACGACCACCTCCTGCAGTCCCTGATTCGAGGCCGTACTGCTCGGCTCGCCCGTTTGCGCCCAACCAAACCCGGGCGCGGCGACCCAGAATGCTGTCAGGGTTGCGCCGAGAGACAGCCGCCAGGCTCGAGATTGCATATGACCTCCCCAGGACCCGCGGCCGCGCGGGCTCGCTTTATTGCATCGTCGGCCCCGGACCCGCTTTCAGGGCTGCACGGGGCGCGAATAAACCTTGGCGCCGCGGAACCAGGTGGCCAAAACCTTGGTGTCTGCCACGTCCGCCGCATGACCACTGTCGGCGAGCGCCAGGATGTCGCGGTCGAGCTCGATGAAGTCGGCGGACTTGCCCGGCTCGATCGAACCGGCCAAGTCACGCAGGTAGAGCATCTCGGCGCCATTCACCGTGTAGGCATCGATCGCATCGCGCAGCGGAACACTCTGTTCGGGGCTGAGCGCCGGCAGACGCGGATAGGCGCGCGTCACGGCGCGCGACATGTTGACGAAGGGGCGCGGGTCGCTGGTCTCCACCGGCGCATCGGAGCCGGCCACGAGGATGCCGCCCGCGGCCTGGATCGAGCGCACCGGGTAGGCATTGGACTCGTAATAGCTGCCTTTCTGGTGCAACGCCTCATAGCTGTTGCCGATCACCTTCTGAAAGAACGGAATCACAGTGAGGTCGTAGCCGGGCTCGGTGTTCATCCACGCGTAGGTGAAAGCCGCGTACAGATGGTCGTGACCGAAGCGCACCACGTCGGCAGGATCGACGACCTGCAGATGCGCGAGTCCATCATGGGTCGTCGTCACGCCGTCGGACTTGCGCGCCGCCTCGATGGCATCGATGGCGGTGCGCACCGCCGTGTCGCCGATCGCATGGATATGGAGGTTGAATCCCGCCAGGTGCACGCGACGCGCATATTCCAGGATCACCTCGGGCGCGTGCTGCAGCTCGCCGTGCGAGATGGCGCACTGCGCCGGATGGTAGCCGTGCGCCTTGATGAAAGCCTGGATCGCATCCGGCGCGGCGTATTGCTGCGGTTTTGCCCGTACCTCGGCGCACAGGGCGGAGGCGGTATCAACGTAGCCGGTCACGGTGGCATCGCCGTGCGCGTCGCGGCCGAAGATCGGCTGCAGGAAGGGCCGCAGCGAGGCCGCATCGGGCAGCGTCGGCGGAACCGCATAGGGGTTACCCTCGAGCACGCCGTCGGCGAAGATCTTGATGAAGTCGGCCCGGATCAGCGGGTTGTGCGCGTACTTGGCACGCGTCGCGATGGCCTGGGCGAGAATCCGCTCGTAGTCGACCGCGCCGTCCGCCGCGCGCGTATGCGAGGGGTCGTAGAACTGCGCCAGCTGCGCTCGCGCCGTCATCTGGCCGCTGAGGTACAGCTTGTCGTACACGGCGAGCGCCGCGGGCGACACCATGGCGTCCATAAAACCGGTGATGCCGACGCTGTTGAGCTTCTGCGTCACGCGCTGCGGCGCCTGGGCAACCAGCCCGAGGTCCACGTCGAGCATGCTGTTGGGATTTATGAGGTAGCGCGCGTCCTCGTTGACGGCGCCGTTGGGCTCACCGCTCTCATCGACTCCGACGAACGTGCGGTAGTTGCGGAACTGCGCGGCCAGGGTCCGCTTCGACAGCCCGATCACCTTGCCGGCTGCGTCGCGTGCCTGCGCGAGCGCCAGGCTGTTAAAAGCGCCGTGATGACCGTCATTGCCGAGCAGCTGGATCTCGACGGTCGTCGAGGCGGCATCGAGCGCAGCCCGCAACGTCGGGTGAGCTGCATCCGGCTGGTTACCGTCGGTGTAGTTCCACTGGTGCACGACCAATCGCTGACCGGGTGGCGTCTTGTAATGTGCCAGGCAGGCGGCGACGAATGACGTCAAGTCCTTCAGCGCCATCGCCTTGCTCTGCAGATTGCAGACGTCCAGGTCGAGGATGTCGAGAGGATGAATGTGCGAGTCGACGAGCCCCGGCAGCACCAGGCGGCCGCCGAGCCGCTCGAGCCGGGTGTTGGCGCCGACGAAGCGCTGCGCCTCGGCCGGGCTGCCGACGAAGATGATCTTGCCGCCGCGAACGGCCAGAGCGCTGGCGGTCGAGCGGTGCGCATCCTGCGTGTAGATTCTGGCGTCTGTTACGACGAGATCTGCCGGTGTCTCGGCGGCCGACGCAATGCCCACGGCACCCGCGCCGGCGGCGCTCAGCGCCAGCGCTGTAATCAGCGATCGCATGGAATTTCCCCCCGTGAGGATCATACCATCGGTCGCAGCGGACGCGAGCGTTGCTCGCGCGCCGCGCGGCTAGCTAGCCGTGCTAGGGAGGAAGGCTGGCGCAGTTGCTCGTGAACGGCTTGCCGGCGAAGCGATCGCGTACCCAGGCAAGCTGATCGGGTGTCGATTTCTCCATCGTCGGGTCGTGGTCGAGCCCCGGATACGAGTGGAAGGCGAGCGCGATGCTCCTGCTGCAGGCCCTGCGTACCGTGGCCTTGACGAGCGCGAGCGGCACCGTCTCGTCGGCCTCGCCGGTCAGCACCAGCAGCGGGCCGCCGACGGCCGTCGTGCCGAGCTCGTTGGCGGCCAAGAACTTCTGTGCACCGGCAGTGCGATCCCAGCCAGCCTTGAGTATCGGGCCGCCATGAGCGTCAAGAAAGCTCGCGTAGGCGTAATACCAGCAGCCCTTGGTCGTCACGTTGGTGTAGCGCTGCAGCGCCTGGCCGAGCAGCATGTCGGAGGGCTTGAATTCGGGCGCGCGGACGTGAATCGCATACGCCATGTACACGAGATAGAACGCCGCCGAGTCTCCCGGCTCGCCCATTGCCTGCAGTATCGCCCTGGGATCCGCCGCGCCGGAGACCGAGATCGCGCCCAGATAGTCCGGGTCATGCAGCGTCGCCTGCATCTCGGCCACGCTCCACGCGGCCAGACCGCCTTGTGAATGGCCCACGACCACCCAGCGGTGGCCGATCGAGGCCACCGCGGCGCGGGCGGCCGGGATGGAATAAATGACGTCGCGGGCCTGTGCGGTCTTGTTGACGTACTCGTGTGGCCCCTCGGTGCCGAGGCCGTGATAATCGGTGGCGACGACCGCGAATCCGGCGCGCACCATCGGCATCAGTCCCTCCTCGCCGTACTCCAAGTCCTTCTCGAGGGACGGTGCGCACATGCGGGCGACGCCCGACGTGCCGTGCGCCCAGGCGATGACTGGCCAGCCGCCCGCGGGCGGCTGGCCGGCGGGGATCAGGACGACGCCCGAAGTCGCGACATCGGCGCCGTCAGCGCTCAGCGAGTGATAGAGGATGCGCACGGCGGTCGCGCCTTTCGGCACGGCGTAGCCGCCGAAAGGCGCCTGACGCAGCAGGGCGCCGGGCTTGCTTGCCGCGAGCGATGGTGTGTCGTAGAGAGCCGTTCGCGGCAAGGCGTCTGCCTGCTCCATGCGTACCGCCTCCGCCAGCGAGCGCGGCAGGCCCGGCACCTCGTCTGCGCGTGCCGCCGATCCGCCGATCACCAGCGACACGAGCGCGGCGAGGGCCACGGCAAGTGTCTGCGAGCCCAATAACCACATCGAGCCCATCGTCGAATCCCCCCGGGTCGGTTGCGCACCTATGCTACCCCACGCCGCGCGGTTCGTTACTCTAGGGGTCGCTCTCCCTGCGCCGCGCCCTTCCATGCCAACTGCGATACAGTTCCCTCATGCGCGTGCTCGCCATCGAATCCTCCTGCGACGAGAGCGCCGCCGCGGTGCTGGACGCCGAGGCGGGGCTTCTGTCGCACGAGCTCTACAGCCAGGCGGAGCTGCATCGCGCCTACGGGGGCGTGGTGCCGGAGCTCGCCTCGCGCGACCACGTGCGGCGCCTCCTGCCGCTGGTGAAGGCGGCGCTGGCGCGCTCCGCCACCCCCCCTGAGGCTCTGTCCGGCATCGCCTACACGGCCGGTCCCGGACTGATAGGCGCGCTGCTCACCGGGGCCTCGCTCGCCGCGAGCCTCGCCTACGCCTGGAGGATCCCGGCGACCGGCGTGCACCACCTCGAGGGACATCTGCTCGCGCCGCTCCTCGAGAGCGACCCGCCGCCCTTCCCGCACGTGGCGCTGCTCGTCTCAGGCGGCCACACGATGCTCATCGAGGTGGCCGCGATCGGCGACTATCGCCTGCTCGGCGAGACGCGCGACGACGCGGCCGGCGAAGCCTTCGACAAGACCGCCAAGCTCTTAGGCTTGCCTTATCCCGGCGGCCCGCAGCTCGCCGAGATCGCCCGGCGCGGCACGCCCGGCGCCTACCACTTCCCGCGCCCCATGCTCGATCGCGCCGGGCTCGAGTTCAGCTTCTCGGGACTGAAGACCGCGGTGCTGCATGCGGTGCGCGCCGCGCCGCTCACCGAGCAGCGCCGCGCCGACATCGCGCGCGCCGTCGAGGAGGCGATCGCAGGCACGCTCACCGCCAAGGCGCTGCGCGCGCTGGACTACACCGGACTCAGCGCGCTCGTCGTCTCGGGCGGCGTCGGCGCCAATCGCACCCTGCGCGAGCAGCTCACGGCCGCCGCCCGCGCGCGCGGGGCGCGCGTGTACTATCCGCGCATCGAGTTCTGCACCGACAACGCGGCGATGATCGCGGTGGCCGGGCTCGCGCGCCTGAGGGCCGGGCAGCACGCCGGGCTCGCCATCGAAGCGCGCGCGCAATGGCCGCTCGCATCGCTTCCGCCCCTCGCGGCCTGACACCGCAGCCCCAGGCGAGTTGCCATGACACAGCGCTCCGGCGACCGGATCTTTCTGCACGGCCTGACCGCCGAGTGCATCATCGGCTTCATCGACTGGGAAAGGCGGATGCGCCAGACGGTCGTGGTGGACCTCGAGATGCCGGTCGACTGCGCCCGCGCCTCCCTCACCGACGAGGTCGCCGACACGCTCGACTACAAGAGGGTGGCCAAGCGGGCGCTCGAGTTCATCGGCGCATCGGAATTCAAGCTGGTGGAGACGCTCGCGCACCGGCTCGCGCTGGTCATCCTCGAGGAATTCGCGGTCGAGTGGGTGCGCGTCTCGCTCAACAAGCCCGGCGCCATCCGCAACTCGCGCGACGTCGGAGTGGTGATCGAGCGCACGCGCGCCGACCTGGGGCGCTGAGGGCGCACCGATGCCGGAGGTCTACGTCGCGGCGGGCAGCAACGTCGAGCCGGAGCGCCACCTGCAACAGGCGGTCGCGGAGCTCGCGCGCGCCTTTCCCGGCGCGCGCTTCTCCTCCTGGTACCGCAATCGCGCGGTCGGCTTCGACGGCGACGACTTCATCAACCTGGTGGCGGGCTTCGGCACCGCGCTGCCGGTGCACGTGCTGCTCGAGCGGCTGCACGCGATCGAGGCGCGCTGCGGGCGAGCGCGCGATGCGCCGCGCTGGGCGCCGCGCTCGATGGACCTCGACGTGCTGCTCTACGGGGACCTGGTGTGCGAGGAGCCGGGACTGAAGCTCCCACGTCCCGACCTTCTGAAGCGCGCCTACATGCTCGGTCCGCTCGCCGAGCTCGCCCCGCAGCTGCTGCACCCGACCGCTGGAGTCAGTGTCGGCGAGCTGTGGCGGCGCTTCGACCGGCAGGCGCACCCGCTCGAGCGGCTGCCGCGCACCCGGGGCCACGGGGCCTGAGCCCATGTCACCAGCCGATGCTGCGCCCGCCGTCGACCGCGAGGATCTGGCCCGTGACGTACGGCGCCTCGGCCGCGAAGAACAGGCATGCGCGCGCCACATCGACCGCGGAGCCGGGACGCTTGAGCGCGGTGCGCGCGAGGATCTTCGCCTCGAGCGCGGGATCCATCCCGTCCTCCGGCCACATGACCGGACCCGGCGCGATGGCGTTCACGCGCACGTGGGGGCCGAGCTCGCGGGCGAGCGCGAGCGTCAGCATGATGACGCCGGCCTTGGCGACGCTGTACACCGGATAGCGGCGCAGCGGCCGCATGCCGTGGATGTCGGCGAGATTAATAATGAGTCCGCGGCGCTGGTGGAGCGCGCCCGCCGCGGCCTGCGCGAGGAACAGCGGCGCCTTCAGGTTCGTGCCGACGAGGTCGTCCCAGTCGGTCCCGGTGATGTCGCCGACCGGGGTCGGATAGAAGGTGGAGGCATTGTTCACCAGGACGTCGAGCGCTCCGAAGGCCTGCAGCGCGGCGGCGATGAGCCCCGAGTGCTGCGTCACATCGAGCAGGTCGCATTCGGCGAGGCTCACCGAGCGCTCGCGCACCGCGTTGAGCTCGGCGGCGAGCCGTTCGGCATCCGCGGCGGAGCTCCGGTAGTGGAGCAGGACATTGGCGCCGGCTCCGTGCAGCACGCGCACGATCGTCGCGCCGATGCGGCGCGCGGCGCCGGTGACGAGCGCCGTTTTGCCCGCGAGCACGTTGCTCGGCGCCGGCAGCGCTCCGGTGGGCTCGGGATCAGCTCGTGCCATGGGTGCGGATTATGACCCCATCGGCCGCGCGCTCAATGCTTCCCGCCCTGAGCCCCGACGAGCAGCGCCACGGCGAGGCCGTCGCGGCGCTCATCCGCGCCGAGCTCGCCGCCGGCGGCGGCTGGCTGTCCTTCGAGCGCTTCATGGAGCTCGCGCTCTACGCGCCGGGGCTCGGGTACTACAGCGCCGGCAGCTGGAAGCTCGGCGCCGGCGGGGATTTCGTCACCGCCCCCGAGATCTCCGAGCTCTTCGGCCGCTGCGTCGCGGCGCAGTGCGCGCCGGTGCTGCGCGCCACGCGGGGAGAGGTCCTCGAGCTCGGCGCGGGCAGCGGATCGCTGGCCGCCGCGATCCTCACCGCGCTCGATGAGGCGGGTGCCCTGCCGGAGCGTTACGCAATCCTCGAGGTGTCGGGCGACCTCGCCGCGCGCCAGCGTGCGCGCCTCGATGCGCTTCCTGCGCACCTGCGTGCGCGCGTCGTGTGGCTCGAGCGGCTGCCGCAGACGCCGCTGCGCGGGGTGATCCTCGCCAACGAGGTGGCCGACGCGCTGCCCGTGCGGCGCTTCAGGCTGCGCGGCGGCGCGCTGCAGGAGCTCGGCGTCGCCCTCACGCCCGCCGGCACGCTGCAGGACGCCGAGCGGGCGCCGGACGCCGCGTTGGCAGAGGCCTGGGCGGCGATGTTCGGGGCGCGGGCGCGCTCACTCCCCGACGGTTACACCTCGGAGGTGAGCCTGCGGGTCGGACCCTGGATCGCGACGCTCGCCGAGTGCCTCGAGCGGGGCAGCGTGCTGCTCTTCGACTACGGTCTGCCGCGCTCTCACTACTACCACGCGCAACGCGTCGCGGGGACGCTGCGCTGCCACTTCCGTCAGCGCGCCCACGACGACCCGTTCGTCAACTTAGGCGTGCAGGACATCACCGCGTGGGTCGACTTTACGCGCGTCGCCGAGGCCGCCTCGCTCGCCGGGCTCGAGGTATCGGGCTTCGCCACCCAGGCGGCGTTTCTCCTCGCGCTCGGGCTCGAACGGGCTGTGGCCGCCGCGGCCGACGCCGTGAGCCGGGCGCGGCTCGCCGGGGAAGCGCGCCGCCTCGTCATGTCGGAGGAGATGGGCGAAACCTTCAAGGTCATGGCGCTCACGCGCGGTTACGCGGCGCCGCTCGCGGGCTTTACGCTCCAGGATCTGCGCCGGCAGTTGTGAGGCCGTGCTCAACATGAGTGGATGGACATGACCTTACTCAAAGTCATCGTGCTGGCGATCGTACAGGGGCTCGCGGAGCTGCTGCCGGTGTCGAGCTCGGCGCACGTGGTAGTGGCGGAGAAGCTCATGGGTCTCGACCCCTCGTCGCCCCCGATGACGCTGCTGCTCGTCATGCTGCACACCGGCACCATGTTCGCGGTGATCCTTTATTTTTGGCGCGAGTGGCGCGCGCTCTATTTTCAGAGCGCTGCGGCCTTCAGGAGCATCCTCTGGCTGATCGTGGTCGCGACCTTCCTCACGGGAGTGATCGGCGAGGGGATCGTGAAGGTGATCGAGCGGACCGTGTTCCGCGACCTGCCGCACGCGCAGATCGAGGACCTCTTCAGCCATCTCGAGTTCATGTCTCCAGCGCTCGCCGCCGCCGGCGTCCTCATCGTGATCGCGGGTGTCCTCGAAAAGCGCCGGCCGGCGGCGTTGGGCGGCGCGAGCCGGGATCTCGATAGCCGGCGCGCCGCGGTGATCGGCGCGGTGCAGGGATTGTGCCTGCCGTTTCGGGGCTTCTCGCGCTCCGGAGCCACGATCTCGACCGGAATGCTGCTCGGGATCGCGAAGCCGCGGGCGGAGGTCTTCAGCTTCGCGCTTGCGGTAGTGCTCACTCCGCCGGTGGTCGCGCGCGAGGTGATGCGCCTCAGGGATGCGGCGACCACGGGCGGCGGCGCCGGTCTCGGCTCGGTCGCGCTGCTCACGATCCTCGGTGCCGCCGTCGCGCTGCTCGCCGGACTCCTCGCGCTCAAGTGGCTCAGCCGCTGGCTCGAGACCGGCCGCTGGTATTGGTTCGGGATCTATTGCCTCGCGGCGGCCGCAGCCGTCGCGCTCCTGCACCGCGCCGGATATTGAGCCGCATCGCCGGCTGCGGAGTCGACAGCCGCGCCTTCAGGCCGCGGGCACGGCCGCCTTGAGCGCGCTCAGCGCCGCGAGCCGCCGCCGCCGCATCTCCTCGCCGATAGCCGGGCCCTTGAGCCCACGGCGCTCGGCCTCGGAGAGCGTCACTGCCGCCGCCGCCTCGAGCGCCGCCCTGAGATAGGACGCCTGGGGGTACGGCTCGGCCTCGAGCCCGGCGCGGCCACGGGCGTCGGCCTCGCACGCCTGCAGCAGCTCCGCGAAGCGCCCGGGACGGCGGAACGCGTCGCACTCCTGTAATAGCTTCAGCACGGTCTCGGGGTGCAGCTCGAGTGCGCGATGCACCCGCGTGTGCTCGCGCGCGGCCAGGATCGCGAGCTCGCGGTGCGTGCCCGGGACCTTCAAGCGGTCGGCGACGGCTTCGATCAGCGGCACGCCGGCTTCCTCGTGGCCGTGATGCCGGGGCCACAGCTCGGGCGGGGTGCGCGCCTTGCCGAGATCGTGCATGAGCACCGCGAAGCGCACCGTGGTGGAGGCCCGTGCGCGCGCCGCGCAGGCGAGTGCCAGCATGACGTGCACGCCGGTGTCGATCTCCGGGTGCCACTTGGGCGGCTGCGGCACGCCGTAGAGCGCGTCGATCTCCGGGTAGATCACCTTGAGCGCGCCGCACTCGCGCAGCGTCGCGAAGAACACCTCCGGGTGCTCCTCGGCGAGCGCGCGCTCGGTCTCCTGCCACACCCGCTCCGGGACGAGCGCACTCACCTCGCCCGAAGCGGTCATGCGGCGCATGAGCTCCAGCGTCTCGTCCGCGATCCGAAAGCCGCGGCCGGCAAAGCGCGCCGCGAAGCGCGCCGCCCGCAGCACGCGCACTGGGTCCTCGATGAAGCTGTCCGATACGTGACGCAGCACGTGCGCCGCGAGATCGGCCTGGCCGCCGTACGGGTCGATGAGCTCGCCCGCGTCGCTCTCGGCCATGGCGTTGATGGTGAGGTCGCGGCGCTTCAGGTCCTCCTCGAGCGTCACCTGCGGCGAGAACTGCGTGGTGAAGCCGCGGTAGCCGGGCCCTACCTTGCGCTCGAGGCGCGCCAGCGCGTATTCCTCGTGGGTGACCGGGTGGAGGAACACGGGGAACTCGCGTCCCACGGGCAGATAGCCCTGGCGCTCGAGCTCCTCAGGCAGCGCGCCGACCACGACCCAGTCGCGCTCGCGCACCGGCAACCCCAACATGCGGTCCCGGACCGCGCCGCCGACCAAGTAGACTCGCATGGTGCTCATGTTAACCGAGAGGCAAAGTGATGGGGCGGCGCGCGCCGCGCTCACCGGCGCGCTCTGCCTGCTGCTCGGCGGCTGTTATCTCATGCAGGCGGCCAGCGGGGAGTACCGCCTGCTGAAGGCACGCGTGCCGCTCGACAGCGTGATCAGCGACCCGCACACACCGCCTGCGCTGCGCGTGCGCCTCACCGAGGTACGCGCGGCGCGCGAGTTCGCCTCGCAGCAGCTCGGGCTTCCCGATAACCGCAGCTACCGCAGCTACGCCGACATCGGCCGCCCGTTCGTGGTGTGGAACGTGGTGGCGGCACCCGAGTTCTCCCTGCAGCCGAAGCGCTGGTGCTTCCCGGTGGCCGGCTGCGTCGCCTACCGCGGCTACTTCCACGAGCGCCGTGCGCGCGAGCTGGCGCTCGAGCTCGAGGCGCGCGGCTTCGACGTGGTGGTCGAGGGAGTGCCGGCCTACTCGACGCTCGGCAGGTTCGCCGATCCGGTGATCTCCAGCATGCTGCGCTACGACGACGACGAGCTCGCCGCCACCATCTTCCACGAGCTGGCGCATCAGCTGATCTACGTGAAGAACGACTCCGAGTTCAACGAGGCGTTCGCGACCACGGTCGAGGAAGAGGGGTTGGCGCGCTGGCTCGAGCACCAGGGCGCGGCGGAGCGCATCGAGCGCTTTCGCACCGAGCAGCAGCGCGAGACGGCGCTGCTCGCGTTGCTGCGGCCCGCGCGCGCGCGGCTCGCCGCGCTCTACGAGACGGGAGCGGCGGTCGCCGAGCTGCGTGAGCGCAAGCGGCAGATCCTGGCCGCCCTCGCCGCGGACATCGGGGCGCTCGAGCGCCGCCAGGGCGTGCACTATCCGGTGTATGACGAGTGGATCGCCACGGGGCTGAACAATGCGCAGCTCGCGGCGGTGGCGACTTACTACGATTGCGTCCCGGGGTTCAAACGGCTGCTCGCCGCCGGCAATGGCGAGCTGCCGCGCTTCTACGCCGCGGTGCGCGAGCTCGCCAGGGAAGGGCGCGCCGCGCGCCACGCGCAGCTGTGCGGCGCGGCCACACCCGCGCCATCCGCCGCTCCCGCGGTCCTCAGTGTGACGGAACCCTCATCCACTCGAGGGCTGCGGAGATGACTCTTCCGTCCTGGAAACTCCTGGCCGGCAGCGAGCGGATGTGCAGCCGATCGCCAATGATCCTGAATTGACGGACCTGAGTCGTACCGGTCCACGCCTGATTCCACGAGATGTCGACGTGATGGCTGACCTTGTCGCCGTCGATCGTATAAGTGCCCGCGTAGGCGACCATCCCGGAGTAAAGCCCGGCTTGCTCCGCGCCGCTCGGTACGTCGCCGGCGGGCGCCTTGCGGCCTTCGCTCACGATGATGGCGTACATGCGGCAGTCGGCGCCGTAGCTCAGGTAACCGCTGGGGTGCGCGCCGTAGGGCTCGGTCTTCTGCCCGGTGTCCTGGTATTCGAAGGTCACCGACAGCAGCTTCCAGGTCCCGAGCTGCGGGCCCGCGCACGGCGGCTGCTGGCAGAGCGCAGCGCCGCTGCCCGAGAGCAGAAGCAGGCCCGTGGCGATCGACGCTTTGGTCGCTTGGGTCATCTCACGGCTCCTTCACTAGCGATCCGCGGTCCGGCGCAGCAGCGCGAGCTGCGTCTCGGTGTCGTCGTCGCCGAGATAGCTGGGCAGCACCGCCTCCATATGCTGCGGCTCAATTCCGAGCCGCGCGCAGCCGTCCTCCTGGCATACGCAGTCGACGGTGAGCGAGCGGAAGTTGTCGAGCGAGAAGGGCTTGCCGGGCAAGAGCCCCATCACCAGCCCCTGCAGGCGCGCCGCCGCGTCGGGGAGCGGCACGATGTGGCAGGGGAGGCGGGCGACCCTGGCGGTGAGCCGCACGAGCTCGCCGAGCGTCATCACATCGGGCCCGCACAGCTGATAGATCCGGCCGAAGCTCACGCGCGCGCCGAGTGCGCGGCGGAAGGCCTCCACCACATCGAGCACGTGTATCGGCGCGAAACGCGTCCGCGCGCGCGCCAGCGGCAGAAAGCCGGCGGTAAGCCGCAGGAGCTTCGCGAAGCGGTTGGTGAGCGAATCCCCGGCGCCGAAGATGACCGACGGCCGAAAGATCGTGACCGCCGGCTGCGTGTGCGCGGAGGACGGGGGCGCGGCACGCAGCTGCGCCTCACCGCCGGCCTTGCTGCGCAGATACTGGCTCGGCGCGCGCTCGTCGGCGCCGAGCGCGCTCATATGCAGCACCTGGCGCACGCCGGCGCCGCGCGCCGCCGCGAGGATCCTCCCCGGCAGCTCGGTGTGCATCGCGTGAAAGCTGGCGCCGCGCCGCGGGTTGAGAATGCCGACGAGGTTGATCACGGCATCGCAGTCGGCGAACAGCTGGCTGAGCGCCGTCGGCGCGTGCACATCCGCCGCGCGCAGCTCGACGGTGTCGAGCACGCGCAGACGCTGCGCCCGGGCCAGGTTGCGGGTTGGCACCCGCACCCAGTGCCCGTCGAGGGCCAGGCGGGTGACCAGCTCGGTGCCGACGAAGCCGGTTCCGCCGAGCACACAGATATTCACGGCGCCTCCTTCAGTGTTGCGGGACGGCCGCGATCACCGCGGTTACCCGCAGGGGCTTGCCGTCGCGCACCAGCCCGATGTCCATGGTATCGCCGACGCGCAGCAGCCCGATGACGTTGCGCAACTCGGTGTTGGACCTTACCGGCTGGCCGTTGACCGAGGTGATGACGTCCCCGACCCGCAGCCCGGCTTTATCGGCCGGCGAGCCGTCGACCACCTGCGATACCAGCGCGCCGACCGCGCTCGAGAGCCCGAGCGAGTGGGCGATGTCGGGAGTGACCGTGTACATGGAGACCCCGAGCTGGCCGCGCCTGACCGCGCCGTACCGGACGAGCTGCTCCATGACGCTGCGCGCCATGTTGACTGGAATGGCGAAGCCGATGCCGACATTGCCGCCGGTGCTGGAGATGATCTCGGTATTGATGCCGATCAGCTCGCCGCGCAGATTGACGAGCGCGCCGCCGGAATTACCGGGATTGATCGAGGCGTCGGTCTGGATGAAGTCCTCGTAGCCGTCGGGATTGATGCCGGTGCGCGACAGCCCGCTGACGATGCCCGAAGTGACCGTGTGCTGCAGGCCGAAGGGATTGCCGATCGCGACGACGAAGTCGCCAACCTCGAGGCGCGAGGAATCGCCGAGCGGCATCTGCGCGAGCCCGTCGGCGCTCACCTTGAGCACCGCGACATCGGAGGGCTGGTCGCTCCCGACCACCTCGGCCTTGAGGTCGCGCCCGTCCTGCAGCGTCACGGTGATCTCGCTGGCGTTCTCGACGACGTGCGCGTTGGTGACGATGTAGCCCTGCCGGGCGTCGAAGATGACGCCCGAGCCCGCGCTGCGGAACAGGTGCTCGTGCGGAGTTGCGCCGCGCGGCAGGTCGAAGAAACGGCGGAAGAAGGGGTCCTGGAGGAGAGGATTCTGCGGACCGCTCTCCCGCACGGTACCGCGGGTGGAGACGTTCACCACCGCGGGCGAAACCTTGCGGATCATGGGCGCGAGAGTCGGAAGCGGCGTGTCGCCGACTGCCGGAGGAACGCCGGCCGATGCGGGCGGGAGGAGCGCCAGCGCGCTGAGTCCTAAGGCGAGAAACGCGGCTCTCATGCTGGCGGGAATTCTAGCCCGCGCCGTGATGCGGGGCGTGAGCCGCGGCGGGAAGGCCCCGGCGGCGCCGCGCAGGCGCCGCCGGATGGATCTTCGCGGAGACTTTAGCTCAGGCGGCCTGGACGTCGATGCGTCGCGGCTGCGCCTGGGGACGCTTCGGAACGCTTAGCTCGAGCACCCCGTTCACGTGCGTTGCCTTGATGGCCTCGGCGTCGACAGTCTCGGGGAGCGTGAAGCGGCGCACGAAGGTGCCGCTCGCGCGCTCGACGCGCCCGTAGCCCTCGCCTGCGCTCTTCTTCTCGGAGCCGCGCTGGCCGCGGATCGTGAGCACGCCCTTGTCGGCCGTGATCTCGATGTCCTTGCCCGCGACGCCCGGCAGGTCGGCCGTGACCACGAAACGATCGGTCTCTTCGCGGACGTCGACGCGCGGGATCCAGCTGACGCTCGCGACATCAGTCTCGCCGAAGGCCTGCTCGAGCTGGCGGTGCAGCCGCCCGAAGAGCGCCCACGGCTCATAACGAACGATAGTCATTGAAAAATCTCCTCTTGGAACTGAAGTTGAAAACTCGTGCGCCATTGCGCCTGGCACTGATGTGCGGATCGGCCACGGGCGTTTCAAGGGCGGCGGCGCGGTGCTCGCAAATCGCCGGCGCGATTGCCGATGAAGCGCGTCGTCGTCCGCCCCTCGCGCCGTGCGCGAGCCGAGGCGTTAGCGGACGCTGGAAGCAGCGCTCGAGATCCATGAGGCGTGCCCCCAGATTGGCTCTGCTGTGGGCAGTCTGTGCAAAACCTGTGCTCGACCTGAGCACAATATATTGGGTCGGGGGTTGACATCCCAAGATGCGAGATGCCTCAGAAATTATCGTGCAATTTACTGCGGAGAATGCTGTAACTTTATGAAATATATAAACAAAATATACACGACAAAATATGGTTTTGAATCTTGACGCACCCGAGCATGGTCATTAGGCTTTTGACCCCGACACAAGATCTTGTGTTCGCGAGAGCGACGAGGGTCACGCAGTCGGGGGAGGTTTCAGGGCCCTGAACTGTTCCACTGAAGTCGAGGACAGTCGGGTACCGGTCAGGCTTGCGGTTCCTTGAGCGCCGCCTTTGGCTGGTTTTTCCCTGTAATCCGTGAGCTAGGCGTCAACAAGATTTCCGGAGCGCCGCGGATTCCATGAATACCGTAGTGAAGATCGACCCCAAAGACATCGATGCCATTCCGTTCCAGGAAGCGTCGCTCGATATCTGGGACAAGAAGTATCGCCTCTCCGCCAAGGATGGCACGCCCATCGACAAGACGATGGACGACACCTACAAGCGTGTCGCGCGCGCGCTCGCCGACGTCGAGAACCTCGACGCGCGCGAGCAATGGTATGAGCGCTTCCTGTGGGCGCTGCGCCGCGGAGCAATTCCCGCCGGGCGCGTGACGTCCAACGCCGGCGCGCTCGAGCACAAGCCGGCGACCTCGACCATCAATTGCACGGTGTCGGGGACGATCCGCGACTCGATGGACGACATTCTGAAGAAGGTGCACGAGGCGGGGCTCACGCTGAAGGCGGGCTGCGGCATCGGCTATGAGCACTCGACGCTGCGGCCGCGCGGCGCCTACGTCTCGGGCGCGGGCGCCTATACCTCGGGGCCGCTGTCCTTCATGGATATCTTCGACAAGATGTGCTTCACGGTCTCATCGGCCGGCGGCCGCCGCGGCGCGCAGATGGGGACCTTCGACGTCGGTCACCCGGACGTCATGGAGTTCATCCGCGCCAAGCGCGATGCCGGGCGCCTGCGGCAGTTCAACCTGTCGCTGCTGATCACGGACGAATTCATGCAGGCGGTGCGCGAGGATCGCGAATGGAAGCTCGCCTTCCCACTGACGCTGCGTGAGTTCGAGGCCGAGCGCCCGGACCTCGGCGACGCGCGCAAGTTCGTGTGGCGCGAATGGTCGGTCCACGAAGGCTACGTCGTCAACGACGAGGGCCTGGTGGCCTGCAAGGTCTACAAGACCCTGCCGGCGCGGCGCATGTGGGACGTGATCATGACGTCCACCTACGACTTCGCCGAGCCCGGCTTCATCCTCATCGACCGCGTCAACGAGATGAACAACAACTGGTGGTGCGAGAACATCCGCGCCACCAACCCATGTGTTACCGCGGATACACGGCTCGCGACCCGTTACGGGCTCGTGCGTATCGGCGATCTCTATGACGCGCGCGTCGACATCCAGGCGACGGTCGATAAGCGCGCCCTCGGCGAGGGTCAGGGCGTGGCGGTACGGCCGGCGGTACCGGCGTTCATGACCTCGCCGTCGGCAGACGTCTACCGCGTGACGACCAAGGATGGCTACGAGATCAAGGCCACCGAGTGGCACGACTTCTACAGCACGCGCGGCAAGCTCAAGCTGAAAGACCTTAAGGTTGGCGACGAGCTCCTGGTGCAGTCCGGCAAGGGCCAGTTCGGCGGCTGCGGGAGCGAGGAGCTTGGGACGCTCCTCGGATTGATCACCGGCGACGGTCATTTCACCAATCGCGGTAATGGGGAGAACGCGGCAGTCGTCAATCTGTGGGGCGGGGACCGCAGTTACGCGGACCAGGTAGTCGCTTACATCAATTCCCTGATTGCCGAATGGGCAAAAGCCCCGCGTGGTTATCGCGTCAGTGCGGTGGCCGTGCCAGAGCGCAATCTGGTCATGATCCGCTCGGTGATCCTGGCGCGCGCGCTCGAGCACTACGGCTTCACGGCCAAAGCAAAGTTGCAGGTGCCGGAGATCGTCTGGCGCGGAAACGAGGCGTGCGTGCGCGGTTACCTGCGCGGTCTGTTTCAGTCCGACGGCACGGTGCAGCGGGACGACGGCAATTCCTGTTGCACGATCCGCCTGGCGTCCAGTTACCCCTCGCTGCTCAAAGACCTACAGCAGCTGCTGTCGAACTTCGGCATCTTCTGCCGTGTACTGAAGCGCCGCGCGGCGGGCCAGCGGTTGCTGCCCGATGGCAAGGGCGGCCGCAGGCTCTACAACTGCAAGGCGGATTACGAGCTCATCATCGGTTCGGGGTCGCGCGATCGATTCATGGAGGAGATCGGCTTCATTACTGAGGCTAAGAACCGCAAATACCACCAATGGAAGCAACGTCACCCTGCCGCTCATGCGGAGAAGTTCGTTAGCGCGATTGCCCACATCGAGCACGCAGGTTGCGAGGCGGTGTTTGATACCACGCAGCCGGACAAGAACAACCTGATCTTCAACGGCATCGTGACAGGCAACTGTGGTGAGCAGCCGCTCCCGCCCTACGGCTCGTGCCTTCTGGGCTCGGTGAACCTGACGCGTTTCGTGCGCCATCCCTTCACGGACTTCGCCGAGTTCGACTGGAATGAGTACCGCGAGGTCGTCAAGGTCTTCACGCGCATGCTCGACAACGTGGTGGAGGTCAACGGGCTGCCGCTCGAGAAGCAGCGCGAGGAGATCCTGCGCAAGCGCCGTCACGGCATGGGCTTCCTCGGGCTCGGCAGCACCATGACGCTGCTGCGCATGAAGTACGGCTCGGCCGAGGCGGTGCAGTTCGCCGAGGACGTGTCGCGCGAGATGGCGCTCGCCGGCTGGGAAGCCGCGCTCGAGCTCGCCCGCGAGAAGGGCCCGGCGCCGATCATGAACGAGGAGTTCACGGTCACGAAGGAGATGCTGCGCAAGCGCCCGGAGATGGCGCGCGACGGCTGGCGGCCGGGCGCGAAGATCGCCGGGCGGCTGCTGCACGCCAAATACAGCCGCTACATGCAGCGGGTGGCCGAGGTGGCGCCGCGCCTGGTGCACGAGCTGGCCGAGACCGGTGCGCGCTTCACGCACCACAGCTCGGTCGCGCCCACCGGCACCATCTCGCTGTCGCTCGCCAACAATGCCTCGAACGGCATCGAGCCGTCGTTCGCGCATCACTATTTCCGCAACGTCATCCGCGAGGGAAAGAAGTCCAAGGAGAAGGTGGACGTCTACTCGTTCGAGCTGCTCGCCTACCGCGAGCTCGTCAATCCCAACGCCACGCCGGGGGGCACGACCGATGCTGAGAGACTACCCGAGTACTTCATCGCCTCCGAAGACATCACCCCCAAGGAACATGTCGAGGTGCAGGCTGCGGCCCAGAAGTGGGTCGATTCATCGATTTCTAAGACGGCGAACGTGCCTACGGATTTCCCCTACGAGAGATTCAAGGACATCTATCTGTATGCACACGAGCAGGGGCTTAAGGGCTGCACCACCTTCCGCTTCAACCCCGAGGCGTTCCAGGGCGTGCTGGTGAAGGAGCAGGACCTCAAGAACACCATCTACAGGTTCACGCTCGACGACGGCACGGTCGTGGAAGCGCGCGGCGACGAGGAGATCGAGTACGACGGCGAGATGCACACCGCCGCGAACTTATACGATGCGATTAAGGAGGGCTACTTCGGCAGGTACTGAATTACCTGCCGCAGTGGGACAACAGACCATGGCCATCAAGATCGAGCGGAAGATCGTCAAGTATCACGTGCAGAAGCCCGAGGACAAGGCGGCCGTCAAGCCGGCCGAGAAGGCCCGGGCGCCGGAGCCGAAGGCCGCGCTGCCGGCGGCGATGGAGCCCGAGACGGTGCGCGACAAGAGCGGGCGCACCGCCAAGGTCATCCGCATGCACGAGAAGCTCGAGCGGCCTGAGATGCTCATCGGTCAGACCTACAAGATCAAGACACCGATCTCCGATCATGCGATGTACGTCACCATCAACGACATCCTCCTCAACGAGGGCACCGAGTACGAGCAGCGCCGGCCGTTCGAGATCTTCATCAACTCGAAGAACCTCGACCACTTCCAGTGGATCGTAGCCCTGACGCGCATCATCTCCGCGGTGTTCAGGAAGGGCGGTGACGTCACCTTCCTGGTGGACGAGCTGAAGGCGGTGTTCGATCCGCGCGGCGGCTATTGGCAGCCGGGCGGGAAGTTCATGCCCTCGATCATCGCCGAGCTCGGCCACGTCATCGAGAAGCATCTGCAGGCGATCGGGCTGATGCGCGCACCTGCGCTCGACGTCCATCAGCGCAAGCTCGTCGACGAGAAGCGCGCCGAGTTCGAGGCGCGCGCCAAGCAGGCCGATGCTTTCGCCAAGCCGCACTTCCCCGAAGGGGCGCAGCTGTGCGGCCGGTGCAGCACCGCGGCGGTCGTGATGATGGACGGCTGCATGACCTGCCTGAATTGCGGCGATTCCAAGTGTGGTTGAGCGACTCCGTAAGATAGACCAGCCAAACTGACAGTGCGTTAAGTCCATGAGGCAGCCATCGGGCTGCCTCTTTTTTCCTTACTCGGGCGTAGCCGCGAGCACCGCGAGAGCCCGCAGCGTCGCGCGCACCCCGCAGGCTCCGTGCCGCCGCATGCGTGCGATTCTGCCACTTGTCAGTCGGGCGCATTTCACCCACGATCGGATGGCGAAAAAAAACCCCGCTGGCGCGGGGTTGTCGGTCGCTTGCTTGTGTGGAGGAGCGTCTTCTCGTTGTTATCTGGTGAGCGCGGTGTCCGGCATGTTGCTTTTGTTCCGGACCCGGCATTTCTTCGGTCTGTTGCCCTGGCTCGCTTGCTTCCCAAAGGTGCGGCTGTGCCGCTGATGTCTGGATATGAGCAACACCCGTGCCAGGAGCGCCAACGACTGAAGCGATGCGACATGTTGCGGCGCAAGGGCTGTACAAATGTGACGCGGCGCACGATCCGCCCCCCTTTTGCCGGGTCGGCCGGGTCTGACGCTCGGTGCCGGAGGAGCGCTTCGGCCTACAATCCGCCTCAGGACAGTCGAAGTGTCAAAATACTCGACGCTTCCCGGTGCATGTGCTTCTTGGCAAGGAGGCCAGGTGAATCACAAGTCTTTGAATTCAATTGAGAACATGGGCACTTCAGGGGTGTAAATGAAGCCGACACCCCATAAAACACGAGCTCGCGCGGCACTGCTTGCCTGCTTCGGTGCTCTGTGCGCCGTCCCGGTGCTGGCCTCCGAGAGCGCGATGCCGCGGCCGGCAGCGCTCGAGTCGGACGTGCAGTTCTGGATCCGCGTCTACACGCAGATCGACACCAACGCGGGCTTCCTCCACGACCAGTACAACCTGGCGGTCGTCTACGAGACGCTCCAATTCGCGCCCGATGAGTCGCAGAGCGCGCGCGAGCACGAGGTGGACGCGCACCGCGCGGCGCTGGCCGCGGCGCTGCGCCGCATCGCCGCCGCCGGGGACGCGCCGCTCTCGGATGAGGATCAGCGCATCAGGGACCTGTGGGGCACGGCGAGCTTAGCCAGGCTGCGCGAGGCGGTGGACGACATCCGCTTCCAGCTCGGGCAGTCGGACCGGTTCCGCGCGGGGCTGATCCGCGCCGGTGCCTGGGAAACGCACATCGCCGAGACGCTCGCCAACCGCGGGCTCCCTGCCGAGCTCGCCGTGCTGCCACACGTCGAGTCCTCGTTCAACCCGGCCGCCTACTCCAAGGTCGGCGCCGCCGGCCTGTGGCAGTTCATGCGCTCGACCGGCCGGCGCTACATGCGCATCGACCGCTCAGTCGACGACCGGCTCGATCCGTTCCGCTCCACCGAAGCCGCGGCGCAGCTCCTCGGCTACAACTACCGGGTGCTCGGCACCTGGCCGCTCGCGATCACCGCCTACAACCACGGCACCGCCGGCATGCTGCGCGCCAAAGAGACACTCGGCACCGACGACATCGTCGCGATCGTACGGCGCTACAACAGCCGCACCTTCGGCTTCGCCTCGCGTAACTTCTACGTGTCGTTCCTCGCCGCTCTCGACATCGATCACAACCCCGACAAGTACTTCGGCGCCGTGCAGAAGCAGAGCGAGGCGAGATTCCAGGTGGTGCCGGTGCCCGGCTACGTGTCGATGGCGACGCTCGAGCACTTGCTCCACGTCCAGCCCGATGAGCTGCGGGCGCTCAACCCGGCGCTGCTGCGCCCGGTGTGGGACGGGCAGCTGCGCGTGCCGCGCGACTACCGGCTGCGGCTGCCGACCGACGGGGAGCAGTGGACGACGGAGCTGCTCGCGCATCAGCTCAACCCGCACGAGCTCTACGCCGGACAGCCGCAGCCGAAGCGCTACAAGGTGCAGCAGGGCGACACGCTCGCCGCGCTCGCCGACCGCTACGGCGTGCCGATCGATACGCTCGCGCGCCTGAACCGGCTGCGGGTGAGCGCCTCTCTCAAGGTCGGCCGCAGCATCGATCTGCCCGAAGGTGCGACGGTGCAGGTAGCCTCCGCCGCGCCGGCACCGGCCGCGGGCGGCACGGCCGATCTCGGCGCGGTACCGGCCGCGGTCGCAGAGCGCGAGAGCGCCGAGGACGCGGCGGCTGTCGCCACCATCACCGTGGTCGCGAGCCGCGAGCAGCCGGTGTCGGCCGCACAGGCCGAGGCGCTCAGTCCGGCGCTCGGCCCTGCCGCCGAGATTCAGCAGAGCGCCGATCCGACCGACTACGGCGTGGCTCACGATGACTCGATCCGCGTCGCCGCCGAGGAGACGCTCGGGCACTACGCCGACTGGCTCGGCGTGAGCGCGCAGCATCTGCGCGACCTGAATCACATGAGCATGAGGAAACCGGTGCTGGTCGGGCATCGCCTCAAGCTCGATTTCCACAAGGTGTCGCACGATGTCTTCGAGCAGCACCGCCGCGAGTACCACCAGCAGCTGCAGGCGGCCTATTTCGCCGCACACCGCATTTCGGGCACCGAGATCTATATCGCGCGACCTGGCGATTCGCTCTGGACGGTTACCAAGCGCGCGGGGCAGCTGCCCGAGTGGCTGCTCGTGCAGTACAACCCGGATGTCGATTTCAGCGAGCTGCGGGCCGGTATGCAGATCGTCATTCCGCGCGTTGAAGAAGTGGGGAACAGCGGTTGAAGGGGTGTGATCCAGGCACATGGCGCAACCCCGGACGGTGGCTATAATCAAGGCAAGCTTGCTGGGACACTACGGAATGTCATGATTTTCAGGAACTTGGCTGCGAGCTTAGTCTTGGCCTGCGCGGCCGTGGCCGCGCACGGAGACTCGCTGTCCATCACCGAGCCGGTTGCGCTCACGAGCGATACGCTCCCCGCGGTCGACCGCGTGGTGGTGAAGAAGAACGAGCGGCGGCTCTACCTCATGCACGGCGGCAACGTCGTGCGCTCCTACCACGTGGCGCTCGGCCTCTCGCCGGTCGGACAGAAGGAGCGCGAGGGTGACTTCCGTACGCCCGAGGGCAGTTATCATCTCGACGTGCGCAATCCGCGCAGCGATTATTTCCTCTCGATCAAGGTGTCGTATCCGAACGAAGCGGACGTGCGGCGCGCGCGCGCGCGGCACTGGGATACGGGCGGCTCGATCATGATCCACGGGCTGCCGAATCTCATGAAGCACGATCCGGACTACTACCTGGACCACGACTGGACCGACGGCTGCATCGCCGTCTCCAATGCGGACATGGTGGAGATCTGGATGCTGGTGCCCGACTCGGTTCCGATCGACATCGATCCTTAGAAAGCACCGCGTCGGCCGCGCCCTGCGAACGGGCGCTGGCGGCACCGTCCCTCCAGACACCGCTACCTGACATAACGCCCCCGAAGCCGTGGCCAGCGACCTCTCAGATTTCGTCGACGCGCGCGTCGGGCCGCGCGGCAGTCTCGAGAGCCTTTCCCAGGCGGAGATCGACAAGCTGCTCGATGCGGGCCAGACGGGGCTCTATCCGCTGTTCCGCCGCTGCGCGCTCGCGGTGCTCAACTCCGGGGCGCGCACCGACAACGCCAAAGAGATCTTCGACCGCTACCGCGACTTCGACATCCGCATCCTGCGCCACGCCTGGGGCGTGAAGCTCGAGCTGCGCAATGCGCCGGGGTCCGCCTTCGTCGACGGGCAGATGATCCGCGGCATCAAGGAGCACCTGTTCGCGGTGCTGCGCGATGTCGTGTTCACCTCGAACGAGATCATCGCGAGCGGGCGCTTCGACCTCCGCGACTCCGCCTCGATCACCAACGCGGTGTTCCACGTACTGCGTAACGCGCGCATCCTCGACCGCAAGGCGCGCCCCAATCTGGTGGTTTGCTGGGGCGGCCACTCGATCACGCGCGAGGAATACCAGTACACCAAGGACGTAGGCTACGAGCTTGGGCTTCGCGGCCTCGACGTGTGCACCGGCTGCGGCCCCGGGGCGATGAAGGGCCCGATGAAGGGCGCGACCATCGGCCACGCCAAGCAGCGCATCGAGGGCAGCCGCTATATCGGCATCACCGAGCCCGGCATCATCGCCGCCGAGCCGCCCAATGCGATCGTGACCCAGCTGGCGATCATGCCGGACATCGAGAAGCGCCTCGAGGCGTTCGTGCGGCTGGCGCATGGCATCGTCGTATTCCCGGGCGGCGCCGGCACCGCCGAGGAGATTCTGTATCTCTCCGGGATCCTGCTCGAGCCGGCGAACCGCGAGCAGCCGTTTCCGATCGTGCTGACGGGACCGAAGGACAGCGCGCCCTATTTCGAGCAGATCTGCCGCTTCATCGGCGGCACGCTGGGGGCCGAGGCGCTCGAGCGCCTCACGGTCATCACCGACGACCCGCCGGAAGTCGCGCGCCGCATGGTTCGCGGCGCGCAGCAAGTGCGCGAGTTCCGCCGCAAGCGCAGCGATTCCTACAACTTCAACTGGTTGCTGCAGGTGCCGGCCGATTTCCAGCGTCCGTTCGAGGTCACGCACGCGTCGATGCGCGCGCTCGAGCTCAGGCGCGACCAGCCGGTGCACCAGCTTGCCGCCAACCTGCGGCGCGCCTTCTCCGGCGTCGTCACCGGCAACGTCAAGGACTTCGGCATCCAGGCGATCGAGCGCTTCGGGCCCTACGAGCTCGCCGGCGATCCCGCGATCATGCGGCTGCTCGACGAGCTGCTGGCCGCGTTCGTGGCGCAGAAGCGCATGCGTCTGCCCGGCAGCGCGTACCGTCCGGTCTACCGCCTGGTGGCCTGAGCCGCGCGGCTTACATAACGCTCTGCGTGGCGCACATTTGCCGCGCGCCAGGCGAGAGCTGCGTCATAGCCGTAGGCGCGCGGCGACACACTTGGGTTTGTCTGTGAACCAGGTCCTGCGCCCGCGATCGCGAAGACCGTACTCTGCAACACAAGAGTATTCAGGAGCTTTCCATGAGCTCATCGAACAGGAGCCGGGACGACGCCCCCGCAGGCCACGAGCCGCCGGCGCAGGGCGGCGGCAATCCCCAGGGAGGCGCGGACGCCTACGCGACGTGGCTCGACCGCATGCAGCGCGCACGCGCACGGCAGGCGGCGATCACCCGCAATCTCTACACCTGGTCGAACTACAAGAGCTGGGCGGATCAGGTCCGCGATTCCTGGCAGAGTGGCGACAGCGGCTTGAAGGCCGCGACCGCTGCGCCGAAGTCCTCGAAGAAGTAAGCGCACGCGCCGCACGGCGCGTCGGTCCTTAGTAAGCCTCGAGAGCTAAGGGCGTCAGCCCGCCTGCGCCGCAACCGCGTGCGCCGACACCTCCTCGACTGCCACCGCTTCATCCACCGGCGGCACCGCTGCGCCGGGCTGCGCGGCGCCCTCCGGCGCCGGGCGCTGCGGGGCGGCGTCTGCAGGCTCGGTGCCGCCTTCCGCGGGCACCTCGCCGGAGGACTCCCCGGTGGCAGCCGGAGGGGCGCTGCGGGGGCTCAAGGTGCTGTCCGGGGCCCCGGTCAGCCAAGTCACGAGCGGTCCCCATTGCTCGACATCCTGCTGGGCGACGTAGCTCTTCATCTCGTGCACGCCGATGCCGAGCTCGGCGGCGCGCACGTAGTTCTGTGAGTCGCGGATGATGGCGACGATCGGAATCCCGAGCGTGTGCAGGAAGCGGATCAGCGCCTGGTACATGAGAGTGTTGCGCCGCACGCGGTTGGCGATGACTCCGATGCGGTTCTCCTCGCGGCGGATCTTGGCGACCAGCAGCAGGTCGCCGATGCAGCGCGAGCAGGTGTGGATGTCGATGTCCGAGGGCAGCACCGGCACCAGAATCTTGTGCGCATCGCGTGTCATGTCGGGGAGCTGGCGCGGCTCGATGGCCGCCGGCGTATCTACGATCACATGGGTGGCGTCGTCGGGGATGCGCAACTGGAACGCGCGCGTCGTGCGGCTGTCCTTCTCGAATGCGGCGATCGCCTGGATCGGCGCCTGCGCCGGCTGGCGCTTCTTCACCCAGCGAACCGACGAGCCCTGGGGATCGAAGTCCATGAGCACCGGTCGCTGCCCGCGCGCGGCGAGATAGCTCGCCAGGTTGATCGCGATGGTCGTCTTGCCGGAGCCACCCTTAGGGTTCAGGACGACGATGCGCTGCATGGTGGCTGCGTTCTGTCATATGGGCAGGACGGGGGTCTCATCCAAGCCTACGCACGCCCCCCGGTGCCTGCAAGCCGCTGCGCGATTGTGAGAGCGCGCACGGTAAGCGCACGCTGCAGCACCGTAGAGTCGATCCCGATGGAAGTCTTCCTGCACCTCTGGGACGAGCTCGACGACCTGATCAGCTCCAGTCGCCACGTGGCCACCTCCGCAGCCTCCGAGCTCATCGCGGGTGCGGTGCCGCTCCTCGCGGGCGCCTCGGCTCTCGGCGTCTGGGTGGTCGACGGCCTCCAGCGCCAGCTGCTGCGCCTCTCGGCCTGACCCGCGCCCGGCCCCTTCAGGGCACGCGGCGCTTGAAAATCCCCCGCTGACTCCCAAGATCGCGTGCCACGACGAGCCGCTTGTCAATGCGGCGGATTGACCGCGCACATGCAAACCACAGAGACACCCGCAGCCGGCACGACCCGGCAGACCCACGGCTTCCAGGCGGAGGTTCGCGAGCTGCTGAAGCTCATGATCCACTCGCTCTATAGCCACCGCGAGATCTTCCTCCGCGAGCTCATCTCTAACGCCTCCGACGCCTGCGACCGGCTGCGCTTCCTCGCCATCGGCGAGAGCGCGTTGCTCGGCGACGACCCCGAGCTCGGCATCCGCATCGACGCCGACCCGAAGGCCGGCACCGTCACCATCACCGACAACGGCATCGGCATGACGCGCGAGGAGGCGGTCGCGAACCTCGGCACCATCGCCCGCTCGGGCACCGCCGAGTTCTTCCGCTCGCTGCCCGGAGACGAGCAGAAGGCCTCGCAGCTCATCGGCCAGTTCGGCGTCGGCTTTTATTCCGCGTTCATCGTCTCCGAGCGCGTCGAGGTGCGCACGCGGCGCGCCGGCGCGCCGCCTGAGGCGGGTATGCGCTGGGAATCGCGTGCCGACGGAGAGTTCACGGTCGAGAACGTAACGCTGCCGAAGCGCGGCACGGCGGTGACGCTGTACCTGAAGGAGGACGCGCGCGAATTCGCCGATGCACTGCGCCTGCGCGGGCTCATCCGCCGTTATTCCGATCACATCGGCTTCCCGGTGCGTATGGCGAAAGAAGGTGAGGCGACGCTCGACTACGAGGTGGTGAACCAGGCCCGGGCGCTGTGGACGCTGCCGCGCACCCAGATCTCCGACGAGGAGTACCGGCAGTTCTACCAGTACCTCGCTCACGACTTCTCCGACCCGCTCGCCTGGAGCCACAACAAGGTCGAGGGCAAGCGCGAATACACGAGCCTCCTCTACCTGCCGGCGCGCGCGCCTTTCGATCTCTACCAGCGCGACACGGTGCGGGGGCTGAAGCTCTACGTGCGGCGCGTGTTCATCATGGACGACGCCGAGCAGTTCCTGCCGCTCTACCTGCGCTTCGTGAAGGGGGTGGTGGACTCGAGCGACCTGCCGCTCAACGTCTCGCGCGAGCTGCTGCAGCAGGAGCCGGAGGTCGAGGCGATCCGCTCCGGCCTCACCAAGCGGGTGCTGGACCTCCTCGCGCGGCTCGCCAAGGACGAGCCGGAGAAGTACGCCGCGTTCTGGAAGGAGTTCGGCGCGGTGCTGAAGGAAGGCATTGCGCAGGACCAGGCCAACGAGGCCGCGCTGCTGCCGCTGCTGCGCTTTGCGAGCACGAGCCAGGCCGACAACACCCCGGTGGTGAGCCTGGCCGATTACCTCGCCCGCATGAAGCCGGGCCAGGAGCGCATCTATTACGTGATCGCGGAGAGCCTCGATGCCGCGCGCGCCCATCCCGCCATCGAGCGGCTCAAGGAGCGCGGGCTCGAGGTGCTGCTGCTCTCCGAGCGCATCGACGAGTGGGTGATGGGACAGCTCGAGGCTTACGAGGGCAAGCGCTTCAAGGATGCCTCGCGTGGCGACCTCGACCTGGGGCCGCTCGCGAGCGAGGCCGACAAGGCCCGGCACGACGCCGAGCTCAAGGAGAGCAAGGGACTGCTGAAGCGGATCAAGGACGCGCTCGGCGAGCGCGTGACCGAGGTGCGGGTCAGCGACCGCCTCAAGGACTCCCCGGCCTTGCTGGTGCTCGGCGAGCACGATCTCGGCGATCGCCTGCGGCGCATACTCACTGCCGCCGGCCAGAAGGTCCCCGAGGTGAAGCCCATCCTCGAGGTCAACGTGACCCACCCGCTGGTGACGTATCTCGACGGTGTCGCCGAGGCGGGCGAGTTCGGCGAGCTGGCGCAGCTTCTCTACGAGCAGGCGCAGCTCGCCGAAGGGGCGGCGCTCGCCAACCCGCCCGACTTCGTGCTGCGCTTGAATCGCCTCCTGGTGCGGCTCGCGGCTGCCAGGGGCCAGGACACCTGAGCGCTTAGAATGCGCGCATGGTGTTGAAGCCGCCGCGCGCCGAACGTCTCGCGATCGAGGGCCCGGCCGGCGTGCTGCAGGCGCTGGTCGAGACGCCGGTGACCGAGCACGGCGAAGCGCTGGTCG